>JAISLU010000038.1 GCA_031277095.1 Synergistaceae bacterium | reverse complement strand
CAAGCCCATTTCTGGCTGGCGCGCTTCCGTCACTGTTGTCATTGCCTTTCATCTCCCGCGACAAGACTCTTGATCTCTATAGGCATTCTATCATGAGAATGGGGACTGTTGAGCCTCTCGCATGGCCGCGTATCGTTTTTTGGAAGACCTTTGGAAAACGATGAATTGCATGTGAATGAACGAGTCAGCGTGATCGTCTACAGGCCGTTCCTGCACGACCGAAAGGAGGCTTATTTGGTCGAAAACTACCCTAAAATGTTAAACGATATCGAGGCTTTCTATATTGTGCAAAATCGTTTGTTGGAATTTGGCAAAATGGCTGAAAACACACCCGAGAATCATGGCTTGAAGAGAACAAAATCGGAGAGGCTGTATAATGGGTCCCGTGTATCGAGACACGGAAGTTCCTTTCTGGAGGTGGCAGCAGTGGAGAATTTTACGTGGTGGAACCCTACGATCGTGATTTTCGGCAAGAACACGATCCCGCAGATAGCCGATCAGTTGGCCGCTGTCAAAGCGAAAAGCGTGTTGTTGGTCTACGGAGGCAAGGCGATTTTTAAAAACGGCGTGTATCTGCAGGTAACGGAGGCGCTGACGAAAAAGGGCATCGCTTTTCCCGAGCTGGGTGGGGTGAAGTCCAACCCCACCATCGACAAGGTACGGGAAGGAGTGGCCCGGGTGAAAGCGTCCCCAGTGGACGCCGTGGTTCCGGTAGGGGGAGGCAGCGTATTCGACACGGCCAAGACCATAGCCGCCGGCGCGTTCTACAAGGGGGATCCCTGGGACTTTTTCGAGGGGAAATCGTCGGAGCTGCAGCGGGCACTGCCGATCTTCGGCGTTTTGACGGCTTCCGCCACCGCCACCGAGGTCAACAACATCGCGGTGGTGTCCAACCCGGAGAAAGAGGCGAAGACCTCCTTCAACAGTCCCTTCATATTTCCCTGCGTCTCCATCGTCGACCCATCGGTGCAAACTTCCCTGCCGGAGGAGCAGACGGTAAACGGCGGCATCGACATCATGGCCCACGCTATGGAGCGCCTTTTCGACGGAGCGGAGGGCGCGGGGCTGATGGACGCCCAAGGATACGCCATCGTGAAGAGCATGATGGAACTCATCCCGGAGCTGCGCATGAACCCCGAAAATTACGATGCCCGCGCTCAGTACGCCTGGGCAGCCTCATTGGCGCACAACGGGTCGCTCTCCTGCGGCCGAGGGACGAAGGGCGATTTTTCCTCTCACAAACTGGGACACTCGCTGAGCCTTCTTTTCGGCGTTCCCCACGGGGCGTCCTTGGCCGTGATGATGCCCGCGTGGGCCCGTTACCTTTACGAGAGCAATCCTGTTCCCTTCGCCCGATTTGCGGAAGCCGTTTTCGGCGTGGAGGAGGGCAGCGATGAGGAGAGGGCTCTGGAGGGCATAGAGCGGCTGGAGAGTTTTTATCGCTCAATAGGGGCCCCCACCACTCTACGTGAGCTGAAAATCGGGGAAGCCGACATTGAGCGCGTCGCCAAAAACGCCGCGGCTTTCGCTCCTTTTGGGGTGTTCAAATCCCTCACCGCCGACGATATTCTGGAAATTTACAAATTGGCTTATTGAACATTGTAGTATCCACGCTGCCTTCTTTGTAAATTCATTGTAAAGTTGAGTAATAAAGTCGTAGGGTGTTCCGGATACCTCTATCATGGAGAACAACCTAATCAACTCGCCCCGGAGGATATCTCCGGGGCACTCACGAAACCAGGTTTTGACGTCTCCATTGATTCCGCTTTTCCTTTTCAGTCCTGTTGACTCAGTGATTTTGCCTGATCGAAGAATATCTTCCGATTTCCACTTGTATTGCTATCTCGAATCATTTCTATCTCGAATCGGAATGTTACCTATTATCTGCTCCAACCTCATACAGAGTCTTCTCGCGTCTCTATCCTCTCACATATATAAGACCGATTGCAAAGATCACATTTTTTTTGTGCGAGCAAGGAAACGAGACAGATCTCCGGCCCAGAGGACAAAGGAAGTCGCCGCGACGATCAAGATGAAGTCCCGTGCCGTCAGTGGCGTCGTGCGAAAGGCGGAGCCTCCGAATTGGGTTATCAGAATCTGTCCGATGAAGATAACCGTGGCGATGCAGACGAAACCCCTGTTGGACAGAAAACCCTTCAAAGCCGAAGTGTCCAGGCCGAGGCAGCGGGCGTTGAAGAGGTTCCAGAACTGCAACATCACAAACACGTTGAAGAAAACGGACAGTTCATAATCGGTAACCCCGTCTTTCTCTATATTCAGCAGCAGCGCAATCAGGACGACGATAAAGGCGACCCCATACGCGAAAATATTGCGCCACATTTTCGGAGTGACGATGAACGCCTCGGGAGATCGGGGGCTTTGATTCATCACGTCCCAGTGAGGGGGCTCGGTCGCTAGCGCCAGTGCGGCGAACGTATCCATTATGAGATTGACCCACAGCATCTGTGTAACGGTGAGGGGCAGTTCCACGCCGATGAACGGGCCAAGGAGAGCGATGAAGAGCGCGGCGACGTTGACCGTGAGTTGAAAAAGCACGAAACGCTGGATGTTCTGGTACAGCGACCGGCCCCACATGATGGCGTTCACGATGCTTCTGAAGGAGTCGTCCAACAGAATGATATCGCTGGCTTCTTTGGCCACCGCCGTTCCGGCTTTGCCCATAGCGAGACCCACGTTGGCGTAGTTCAGCGCGGGCGCGTCGTTGGTTCCGTCTCCCGTAACGGCCACGACCTCGTTCAGTGCCTGGAGGGTCTTCACCAGGCGAAGTTTGTGCTGGGGTTTGGCCCTCGATAGGACCTTCAAACCGGGAACGACTTTCAACAGTTCTTCGTCCGACATCGCCTCGAATTCCCCGCCGGTGAGACGGGCTTTTTCATCCCCTTCGGTCAGCAACCCGATCTGACGGGCGATTTCCGATGCCGTCTCCTGATTGTCTCCGGTGACAATTTTGACTCCGATACCCGCCTTGAAACAGGCTTTTATGGCATCCGGAACTTCCTCACGCACCGGGTCGGAGATAGCGGTAAATCCCAGCCAGCACAACCCGACGGAATCGGCTTCGAGGTTTTCTGGCTCCAGACCCTCGCCCTTTCGATACGCGAGACCCAGCACGCGCATTCCCCTCGACTGCCAGGAAGAGATGTCCTCAAGAACGTTTTCCCTGATTTTTTCGGAAATCGCCTTCTCCTCTCCCATCTCGTCGAGGAAGGTCGCGCACCTGGCCAGCACCAGCTCAGGCGCGCCCTTGACGTGCAGGATGTCGATACCGCCGCTGGCCGGGGAGAGGCCTCGCGTCGTCATGAACTTACGATCGGTGGAAAACGCAAGTTGTTCGGTGATTTGAAAGTCGCCTCTGACCTGCCGATAGTCCACGCCCCTGGCCTCCAGCCAAAACAGTAGAGCGGACTCCGTAGGGTTGCCGAGCGCCTCCACCTTCTCTCCGCGGGAGATGTGTGCCGTGGAATTGACCGCCATCCCTTCGTAAACGAACGTCGCGTGACGGTTGCCAGGCGCGCCGCTAAGGAAGGGAAAACGTGTCTCGAAAACGCTCATCTCATTTTTGGTCAGAGTTCCCGTTTTATCCGTGCAGATGACCGTCGCCGCCCCAATCGTCTCGCACGCGTGCATTCGGCGAACCAGGTTGTTGGTGGCCGTCATTTTCCTCATGCTGTAGGCTAAACTCAGAGTGACGCTCATGGCAAGCCCCTCTGGCACGGCCACGACAATAATAGTGATGGCGATCATGAAAAACTGCAAAAATTTTCGTCCCTCCACGGACCCCGGAACCGAAGAAAATGGCTGCGGAAGAACGGTGAACCAGGCTATTCCCAACGCCGCCGCAAAAAACACGATTCCATAGACGAGCTGTTTGGTCCAAGATTTAAGCCCTTCTTGTTCGAGCCACTCCGGGCGCGTTTTCGGCCTCCGGATCACGTCGAAAAAGTCGTAGACGATCGGGAGCCACACCCGCGCCAAGGCGATAAGCACGGAGACGATGACGATGAAGGTGAAAATCCACTGCTCCCGCGACATCGCGATTTCCCCCGTCGCGGAGGCGTGGGCCGAAAGCGCGGCGAACAGAAGGGTGGCTATCCCAAAACCGACGACGCCGATCAGCTTGCTCAAACCCTCCAGCTGGCGGTTCAACGGCGTCACCTCGTCGGTTTCCACGGCCGCCTCTCTAGCAGCCTTTCCGATCTCGGTCCCGTCTCCCACCGCGACGATACGGAACACACCATGTCCCTCACGGACCATCGTGCCCCGGTAAATATGATCCACCGGGTAGGCCGTCTCCGTTTTGCGTCCCTCGGGAACCTCCTCCGGAGCGTACTTGGGAACGGCGATGGATTCGCCCGTGATCTTCGATTCGTCGATGCGGAGCGAGATCGTCTGAAGGACCGACGCGTCAGCCGGAACCTCCTCTCCCTGCTCCAAAAGGAACACGTCCCCCACCACCAGGTCCTTTTTCGAGACGGTTCGGTACTCGCCACCTCTTATGACGCGATAGTCGATGTCGTCGCTGACTTGGTTCAGAATGTCGAACTCTCTGCCGGCTTTGTATTCATTCAGAAAGGCCATGGTCGTCGCCAGGAATATCGCCATGACAATTCCGATCGGTTCCGTGTACTCTCGGTTCGCGAAACCGACCATAAACGCGATCGCGGCCGCTATGAGAAGGATTCTGATGATCGGGTCCTCGAATTTTTCAAGAAAAAGGCACCACCACGGGTCCCGTTTTGGAGGGGTCAGCAGGTTTGTTCCATGCCGCACCCGGCTTTCAAGTACCTCTTCTTCCGTCAGCCCTTGGAGCGAGAGTTCCTGCTGCGCTTCAATCGAAGACATCTCCTTTTGTTTCCTCTCTCTTCGAAAGGCGTCAGATGTTGACACCGAAATCGCGCGCCAAAGGAGCGAGTCCTCCTGCTTTTCCCTGGCCGATAGCTCTAAACTTCCATTCCGCCCCGTGTCGATAAACCTCTCCGAAAATCATCGCCGTTTCGGTACTGGCATCCTCGGAGAGGTCGTATCGGGCTATTTCTCTCTTGTCGGCTTCATTGACGACGCGAATGAACGCGTTGCTGACCATGCCGAAGTTCTGTTTGCGGCTCTCCGCCTCGTGAATGGTGACGCACACTGAAAGACGCGAAACATTGGCAGGAACCTGTTTCAGATTCACCTTGATAGCCTCGTCGTCGCCTTCGCCGGCACCCGTCCGGTTGTCGCCTGTGTGAACCACGGAACCGTCCGACGACTTCAGGTTATTGTAAAAAATGAAATCGCTGTCCGAACGCACCTTACCGTTCTCGCCCAGCACGAAGAGGCTCGCGTCAAGATCGAATTCCGCACCGTCGGTGGAACGAGCATCCCATCCAAGTCCTATCAGTATTGCCGAAAGATTGGGCGCCTCCTTGCTCAACGACACATTTCCGCCCTTTGTCAAAGATACAGCCATAATTTGTCAAGCTCCTTTCAATTTTTTAATGATTATGATCATATTCGGCTGGCTCAGCTCGGCCGCACGCTACGAAGCCACTGAGAAAAGCCGATGTTGTTCCGGCTCTGGATGAGAACTTTGCCCGGTCCCTGAAAACGAAACACCAGAGATTCTCCCGACGTTATCGACGATATCCAACCTTTGGCGGCTTTCTGGAGGTTGTAACGGATATCCCGAGGCCAGGCCACGAGATGGTTGTTGTCGATGATGACGTCCTTTCCCGCCGGGATATCGACGATATGGATCGCCCCGAAGGACTCCACAAAGAGGACGCCCTGCCCGGACGCTTCGAGAACGAAAAACCCCTCTCCGCCGAAAAGCCCTTTCGCGAGGTTCTGCATCCTCGTACCGATGGCGACTCCCTCGGTGGCGGCGAAAAAACCGCCTTTTTGAATGTAATAGGGCGTTCCGTCCATCTCGATGTCCAGGATGGAACCCGGAGCCGCGGGAGCCAACAACGCCTCCCCGTCGCCGCTCACGGCCTTCAGGGTCTGGAAGAAAATATTCTCGCTGGACATCATACGCCCCAATCCCCCGAGAACGCCGCCCTCCAGTTTCCCTTCCACCTCCATCGTGGTGTCCATCGTCACCATCGCGTC
>JAISLU010000075.1 GCA_031277095.1 Synergistaceae bacterium | reverse complement strand
TGCGGCTTCGGGATTCCGAAGAATGCAGCAAAATGACCAGGAGACAGATATTCTCTCACATAAAGGGCATTTACAAGATCAGCTTCGAAGGAAAGTACAGGGATGTCAAGCCAGAACTTTCGAAGTCCCAGCGGGTACTCTAGGAAGCGCTGGGCCTGAGGGATATCCGATGATACACCTATCATTTGTGCGGGGATTTACGTCCTCAGCGGCGATATAATACCCGCAAACGGGTTTTTGCAAGTGTCCACAAGGGAGGTTTTGCTATGTCCGGGGGAATCGGGCGGCCCCGCGTCCTGATTGCGGGGACGGGGAGCGGCTGCGGGAAAACCACCGTCGCCTGTGCGCTGATGGCGGCGATGACCCGGCGGGGGCTGGCTGTTCAAGGGTTCAAATGCGGACCCGATTACATCGACCCTCTTTTCCACTCCCACATCACGAAACGCCCTTCCCGCAACCTCGATCCGTTTCTTCTGCCGGAGCCCACCCTTTGCTTTTTGCTGGCCAAACACGCGCAAAACGCGGATTGCTCGATCCTGGAGGGCGCAATGGGGTTTTACGACGGACTGGGCGCGGACACGGAGGCCAGCACCTACCAAGTGGCGAAGACGACGAAAACGCCGGTGCTTTTGGTGCTGACGGCACGGGGGGCCTCGGCCTCTCTCGCCGCGGTCGTCAGAGGATTCCTGGACTTTCGGCCCGGAAACGGCATCGTCGGCGTTATCCTGAACAATGCCGGGGAACGTCTGTACCTCTCGCTAAAGCCCATGCTGGAACGGGAAACAGGGGTCGAAGTCCTGGGATACCTGCCTCCCATGGAGGATTGTTCTGTTGAAAGCCGCCATCTCGGGCTGGTCATGGCTTCGGAGGTGAAGGACCTGGACGTGAAGCTCGCCCGCCTCGCCCAACAGGCCGAACGCAGCCTGGACATCGACCGCATTCTGACCCTGGCCGCCGCCGCCCCACCGCCGCCGGAGGGGCTTCGCCCCGTGATACCCGACTCTCCAGCCAAACCTGAACCGTTTACCCTTGCCGTGGCGTGGGACGAGGCTTTTTGCTTTTATTACCGCGACGCGCTGGACCTTCTGGAGGAGGCCGGGGGGAAGCTGGTTTTTTTCAGCCCCCTCTCCGACCCGGAACTGCCCGACGCCGACGGCCTGTATTTTGGCGGAGGATACCCAGAGCTGCACGCGGCGCGGTTCGCCGCCAACGTCTCCATGCGGCGGGACATCCGACGGCGCGTGGAGGGCGGCCTGCCCACCTTCGCCGAGTGCGGCGGGTTCATGGCCCTTTGCCGCTCCCTCCGCACCGGCGACGGCGTTTTTGAAATGAGCGGGGTTCTGAAAGGCGACATTTTCATGACGGGCCGTCTCGCCCGTTTCGGCTACGTCAGCCTGAGGGCGAAGGGGCGAAGTTTTCTGACCCCCAAGGGCTGGACGGGGCGGGGCCATGAGTTTCACTACTCCGACGGCACCGACAACGGCGACGGGTTCGTCATCTCCAAACCCGACGGCCGCGCCTGGGAGGGCGTCCACACATCCCACTCCCTCCACGCGGGCTACCCGCACCTCCACCTCTGCGGCGACCCGCGGCTGGCCGCAAACTTCGCCCGCGCCTGTGTGGAGTATCGGCAACGTCAGAGAGACCGGTTACCTTGCCGGAATGTGTTATGATTGAGCCGCCAGTCGCGTTTCACAGCTTTGTTGAAATGAGTGGGAATCGAGATGAAAAGCCTAAAGCTGGAACAGCTTAAAACATGGGATTTGCTGTGTTTGACCTTGCCGGAGTGTTGCTGATCGATTATATCTCCTCGACAAGCTCGGACGAAGAGCAGTTCCCTTACGGAGGCGGAGGACAATGCACATTTCACCGGATATCTTCAGAGAGTACGACATACGGGGCACAGCGGATACGGATACCTCTTTGAATACTGCAAATACTGCCGGCGAGGGGGTCGATTTGACCGACGACGCCGTGGCCACTATCGGTAAAAGTTTCGGCACCTGGCTGGCCCAAAGAGGCGTGAAGAAAATTGCGCTGGGGGGGGACGTGAGGCTCTCCACAGGGCGCATTCGCAAAGCCGCCGCCGAGGGTGTCCTTTCGACGGGGATCGACGTGGTGGACATAGGAATCGTCACCACCCCCATGCTCTACTGGAGTCTTTACCACCTGGACCTGAAGGGCGCAATCATGGTCACAGGCAGCCACAACCCCGCCAACATGAACGGAATGAAACTCGCCTTCGGCAAAACCACCCTATGGGGCGAAGAGGTCCAGGAAATCCGCAGAATCGCGGAGAAAGGGGCCTTCGCCGAGGCAGAAAAGCCCGGTTCTATCGAGTGCCAATCCATCACCGACGCCTATATCGCCATGCTCATTTCCAAAATCCAGTTGGGGCCCCGGAAGCTCAGGGTCGTCTGCGACAGCGGCAACGGCACGGCGGGCGGCACGATATGCCGGTTTCTTTCGGGATTGGGCTGCGAGTGCATCTCTCTTTTCGGCGAGCCGGACGGCCGGTTTCCGAACCATCACCCCGATCCTCAGAAGCGGGAGAATCTGACAGCCCTGATCGCAAAGGTCCGGGAGACCAAGGCCGACGTCGGGTTCGCCTTCGACGGGGACGCCGACCGGCTGGGGGTGGTGGACGAACGGGGAGAAATCATTTTCGGCGATCGCTTGATGGCGCTGTATTGGGCGGAAATTCTGAAAAAACACCCAGGGGCGGAGGCCATCGTCGAGCCTAAATGCACCCTGGCCCTGCCCGAGGAAATCCAGCGGCTGGGGGGCAAGGTCCTCTACTGGAAATCGGGGCACTCCGTCATCAAGGCGAAGATGAGGGAGATCGGGGCGCTCTTTGCCGGCGAGCTGTCCGGGCACATGTTTTTTGCCGACGAGTACTACGGCTTCGACGATTCTTTCTACGCCGCCGGAAGGCTTCTGCGGATTCTTTCCCAATCGGACTCAAACTCAAACAAAACTCTTTCCCGATTGATGGCGCCGATCCCCTTCTACCCCGCTACGGAGGAGGCGCGGATTCCCTGTCCCGACGCGCAGAAATTCGCGCGGGTGGCCCGCCTCCGCGACAAGGCACTGGAGGAGTACGAAGGCCTCGTACTCGACGGTGTGCGGATTCTCTATCCCAATGGCTGGGGGCTCGTCCGAGCGTCCAACACCCAGCCCGTCATCACCGCGCGCTGCGAAGGAAAGGACGAAAAAGCCCTGGCGTTCATCATGCAAGACGTGAAAAAAAGAATTTTGGCCGAGGGGCTTCCCGACTTTGACTGGACGTTTTAGACTTTGCGGCTTTTTTCCGGCCAGGCTGAAAACTCGCCCCTTGCCGCGAAGCGCCGGATAAAGGGGTCTGATCTAAAGGGATCATGAAGGCCGACTATAGCGTTATTTTGCCCGCGGAAAGAATGAAACTGCCCTTGGACCTCGAGGAGCTTTCCGGAGGCCTGCCCGAGGCGGAGCTGGAGATCGGGTTCGGCAACGGAGAGTTCGCGGCGGCCAGGGCAATGGCGTGCCCCCATACTTTTTTGATCGGCATGGAGGTATCTTTGTCCTGCGCGGTGCGCTGCGCGCGCAGAGTGAACAGGCTGAGGGCCGGCGATCCAGGGACGTGGAGCTTCGCCGCGACGAGTGACTTCACCACGACAAAAAACTTCGCCAATCTGAAGATTGTCTGCACCGACGCCCGATACATGATGCGGGAGCTGTTCGCCGACGCATCCCTGGACAGGGTGATCATGAATTTCCCCTGCCCCTGGCCCAAGAAACGTCACGCCCGCCGCCGGGTCACCAGCGGATACTTTGCCGACGGGCTCGCGGCCGTTTTAAAAGCAGGCGGAATTTTCGAGCTGGTGACGGACGAAGAGTGGTACGCCCTGGAGGCTCAAAAAATACTGGATCGGCACCCAGCTCTCTCCGCCGCCACCTTCGAGGTGAATCCCCCCCGCGCCGTCACCACGAAATACGAGCGTAAATGGCTGGAGATGGGGAAAAACGTCTTCAGGCTGACGATGACCAAAACGGCGGATTTCACCGTCCCCAGGCTCACGTGGGGGTTCATGAGGAGTGAGAGGCGCGAAGGCGGGGAAAACGAGGAGGAGGATGGGACGGTGCATGTCAAAACGGGGAAACCGCTGCCGGAGTGCGGGCTTTCGTTTCTGTTCAACGTGTCGGGAAGCCGGGAGGACGCGCGGTGGGTCTTCAAACATTCTTACACGGCAAGCACCCCCCAGGAGACAGGTGTCCCCGAAGGAACAGGCGTTCCCCAAGGGAAGGGCAGAACGTTTCTTCTGGAAACCATATCCGCCGACGAGGAATTCGAGCAGCGTTACTATTTGAAGGTCGTGGAGAACGGCGGCGACACCCTGGTGAAATTGGACGGGGCAGTCTACCTGACCCCCGCCGTGCGTTTCGCCATCGAAGACCTGAAGCGCTGTTTGACGGAACGTGGATGAAGGACGTTCGCCCCACGGCCGGACGGGTGCTTCTGGCTCTTTTCAGCATTTTGGGCGAAATGGGGGGCGTCTCTTTTCTCGACCTCTTCGCCGGTACCGGCAGGGTGGGGATCGAGGCGTTGAAGCGCGGGGCCTCCCCGGTGGTCATGGTGGAGGTCTTGAAAGACCGGGTACGCGACATCGAACGCGGGTTACCCAAAGAGATCGGCCCGGACAGTGTTGTCGTCCTCGGGCTGGAGCTACGGCGGGCCATGACGTGGCTCGACAAGCGGGGGTGTTTTTTCGATGTCGTTTTCGCCGACCCGCCCTACCATCAGGGGTGGGGGAAAACGCTGCTTCACGTGAAATTTTTGACAAAAATCGTGAAACGGGAAGGAGTGCTGGTCGTGGAACACGCCTTGCGAGAGCCCCTGGAGATTTTTCTGCCTTGGACGGTAACGGACGTCCGGTCTTACGGCGAAACCGCGCTGACGTTTTTGAAGAACACCGAAGGAAAAGCTGAAGAAAGAACCGGGGGAAAAACCGAGGGAAAAGCTGAAGGAAAAGCTGAAGGAAAAGAGGCGCTTTCATGAAGCGCGCCGTCCGGGCCGTCTATCCCGGCTCCTTCGATCCCATCACCAACGGGCACATTTACATTGCGGAGCGCTCCGCCGCCATATTCGACGAGGTTCGGGTCAGCATTCTCGTCAACCCCCAGAAACGTTCCATGTTCAGCGTGGACGAGCGGCGCATGATGGCCCACGAGGCGCTCTCCTACTTGCCCAACGTCACGGTGGACCATTTCGAGGGCCTGTTGATCGACTACCTGCGCCAGCAGCGGTCGAGAGTCATCATTCGCGGCCTGCGGGCCATGTCCGACTTCGAGTACGAGTTCCAAATGGCCCTGATGAACCGGCAGTTGGCGCCGGAGATCGAAACTTTTTTCATCGTCACCGACCCCAAATATTCCTACCTTTCCAGCAGCGCCATCCGCGATATCTTCCAGTTCGGCGGCACCGTTCAGGATATGCTGCCCCCCGGCGTTTTCCGCCGTATGCGGGAGCGATTCCCCCGGCACTCGGGCTCCTGATTCATTCTTGCCATGCTTTATGCCATGCCCCCTCGCGCTATGAATTGCAACGAGCCCGTAATTATAAATCTTTAACTATCCATGACTGCACTGTGCCTGGAGCGCGCTTTTTATCTTCGAAGCGCGGTTTTTCTCGCCAAAGCCCTGCTGGGCAAGATGCTGATCCACGTGACCGGCGGCGTTGAGACCGGCGGGCTCATCGTGGAAACCGAGGCTTACGCCGGCCGGGAAGACGCCGCGTGTCATTCTTACAAACGCTCGAGCCCGTCGAGCAAGGAGGGCAGGCACCGGACCGACGTGATGTTCGGCCCGGGAGGTCATGCCTATGTCTACCTGATCTATGGAATGTACAACTGCTTCAATGTCGTCGCCAACGTGGAAAACGAACCCGAGGCCGTGCTGATCCGCGCCCTCGAGCCCATACAGGGAATCTCCGCGATGAAAGACCGGCGGAAAACTCAGGACGTCAAAAAACTTTGCAACGGCCCCGGCAAACTTTCCATAGCCCTGGGCATCACCCGCGACCAGGACGGGGCAGACCTCTGCGGCGGCAGTCTCTTCATTGCGGAGGCCGAATCGATCCCCGTAAACCGCATCCTGGCGACCCCCAGAATCAACGTGGACTACGCAGGCGAGGCGGCGCTGCTTCCCTACCGCTTCGTCGTCCGGGACAGCGCGTTTTTGTCGAGGCAGTAAAAAGGCGAAAAAGTGAATATAGTCGTTTAACTTAAAAAATGTTCAATTTACACGCGCTCAATAGAGCAATGGACTTGTTTTTTAGCTATTCTAACTTTAGGCTTTTTATCTTAATTCACTATAAGAACGATTTGTCTTGACAGATAGAGTCGTTTCAATGTATTTTGTTTATGTTGATATTTATATTCTTTTTCTTTCAAATGGAGGCCTTAATCGGACGTATTCAAAGCCCAGACGGGCACTTTTCAAAAGGAGTTGATTTTTTTATGTTCAGATTCAATTTCAGTTTCAAGAAAATAATGCAAATGATTCAGAAGATCTGTGCGCTGTTTATGTTTTTGTCCGTCGTGACGGCGCTGGGAGCAGCAGGGTTCTCTCCGGCCGCCGAAGCCAAAACCATCGTTTTCACCAACAATCAGTGGGACAGCCAGATGTTCCACAACGAACTCGCCAAATTCATCGTCGAAAATGCGTTTCAAGGATACGAAGTGGAGTTGTCCACCGGGTCGTCCACCCTGAACTGGCAGGGAATGATCAACGGCGACGTGGACCTGGACATCGAGAGTTGGACGGACAACGTGACCACCTACGAGGCCGACGTCGCCCGCAAAGACATCATCCCCCTGGGGATTTTGGTGCCCGACAGCGCCCAAGGGTTCTACGTCCCCCGCTATATGATCGAGGGCGACCCCAAACGAGGCATCGAGCCTCTGACTCCCGACCTGAAAAAAGTGGCGGACCTGACGGGATACGCCCACATTTTCAAAGACCCCGAAGACCCGAAACGCGGGCGCCTCTATGGAGCCATCCCTGGATGGATGATCGACGAGGTTCTTTTCAAAAAATATAAATATTACAAGCTCGACGAGGGCTACAATTACTTCCGGGTGGGCAGCGAGGCCGTGCTTTTCGCCTCTTTGGCCAGTGCCTACAACCTGGGCGAGCCCTGGGTGGGGTTTTGTTACGAACCGACCTGGATCACGGGCAAGCTGGACGTGGTGCTGCTGGAGGACGCGCCTTTCGACCCCAAACTTTACCGGGAGGGCGGGTGCGAGATCCCCAAGCAGGCTCTGCGCATCGTCTGCGGAGGGCACTTCCCCGAAAAGGCCCCGGAGCTGGTTGATTTCTTCAAACAATACAAAACGGGATCGGCGCTGGTGGCCGAGGCTCTGGCGCACCTCGAAGAAACGAAAGAGAGCCATGCCCAGACCGCCGTGTGGTTTCTCAAAAAGTACGGCACGCTCTTGGACGACTGGCTGACCCCGGAGCAGGCGAAAAAGGTGCGCGACGTCCTGGCTAAACTCTAAATTCCCATGAACTGGATTTTGAAATTCCCTCCCAGCCTGACCCTCAACCCAGGCAGCGTCGTGGACGACGCCATACGGCAGTTCAGCCGCAACCACCGCGCTTCCCTTTCCGCCATCAAAAACGTCACGGTTTGGATGCTCTCCGCCATCGAACGCTGTTTGGAACTGATTCCTTGGTGGGCACTGATTTTGCTTGTGGTCTGGGCGGGATATAAAGTCAGCGGAAAGAAGAAAATCGGCGTCCTCTACGGCGCGATGCTCTTCTTCGTGGGCTGTTTCGGGCTCTGGACGATGATGCTGGAGACGCTCTCCCTCATCATCGTCTCCGTCACTCTGGCGCTGGCGCTGGGGTTTCCCCTGGGGGTCCTGGTCGCCATGAACCGCCACGTGGAGACGGTGATGCAGCCCGCTATGGATTTTATGCAGACGATCCCCTCCTTTGTCTACCTGATCCCGGCGGCGATGCTGTTCAGTGTGGGCAAAACCCCCGCCGTCATGGCGACTCTGATCTATTCGGTGGTGCCCATGATCCGCCTGACCAGCCACGGGATACGCCACGTGGACAAGGAGGTGGTCGAGGCGGGGATCGCCTTCGGCTCCACGCGGCTCCAGCTTTTGTTCAACGTTCAGGTTCCTCAGGCCCTGCCCACCATCATGACGGGCATCAACCAGACCATCATGATGGCGATGGGCATGGTGGTCACCTGTGCCTTGATCGGTGCCAACGGGCTGGGCATGGAGATCTTGGTGGCCACCAACCGCACGGAAATGGGGCGCGCCCTGATGCCCGGAATTTCCATCGTCTTTATCGCCATCATTCTGGATCGCTTGACCCGCGGGTCGTTAACCCAAGGGTCGCGGACCCAAGGGGCGTTACGAGGGTCCTCTGATAAGTCCCCGGAAAAGGGTGAAGTGAAAGACGGAGGAAACGCCGGATGATTCAGGTTCAAGATTCTAAACAGGTTTCTAAAATTGAAGATATTAAAATTGAAGATATTAAAATTCAGGATTCTGAAATTCAGGATTCCGAGAAGCCCGAGGTGGTTTTGAGTGTCCGCGGCTTACGGAAATTTTTCGGCATCAACCGATCGGCCGCGCGAAAAATGCTGCAAGAGGGCGCCGGCAAAAGCGAGATCTTGAAAAAAACCGGCGTGACTGTGGCTGTGGACGGCGTATCTTTCGACGTGGAGCGAGGGAAAATTTTCGCCCTGATCGGCCTCTCCGGGAGCGGCAAATCCACCGTGGTGAGATGTATCAATATGCTCCAGCGCCCCACCTCGGGGCAAATTTTCTTCGAGGGCCGCGACGTGGTCCACATGAACAAGCAGGAGCTGCACGAACTGAGGCGCTCTAAAATATCCATGGTGTTCCAAAGTTTTGGGCTCATGAGCCACAGGGACGTCATGGGCAACGTGGCCTACGGGCTCGACGTCCGGGGGATCGGCAAAGAAGAGCGCGAGAGAAAGGCCATGGAGATGATCGAGCTGGTGGGCCTGGCGGGTTGGGAGCGCCGGGCTATTGGCGACCTCTCCGGCGGCATGAAACAGCGCGTAGGCATCGCCCGTGCCCTCTGCAACGACCCCGACCTGCTCTTGATGGACGAGCCCTTTTCGGCCCTGGACCCCCTGGCCCGGCGGGACATGCAGTTCGAGCTGCTCTCGATACAGAAAAAGCTGGGCAAAACCGTCGTCTTCATCACCCACGACATCAACGAGGCCTTCAAAATGGGAGACACCGTGGGCATCATGCGGGACGGCCGGATCGAGCAGTTGGGAACTCCCACAGACCTGACGCTTTTCCCCGCCAACGATTACGTCAAAGATTTTCTGGGCAGCATCGACAAAACCAAGGTCTTGAGCGTGCGCCACATTATGATCACCCCGTCCTGCCTCATTCGGGAGCAGGCCGACCCCGTCACCGCCATCCGAGAAATGAGCGAAAACGACGTTTCCACGGCCTACGTGATCGGGCGCAAAATGGAGTTCGTAGGAGTGGTGACCCTCACCAACGCCCTCCAGGCCCGGCACGACAACCTTCCTTCGGTGGCGTCCGTCCTCACTCGCGACGTGCCCAGCGTGGACCAGGACGCCCTGATCAGCGACATCATCGGCACCGCTTCGGACACTCCCTTCCCCTTGGCCGTCCTGGACGACGGCGGCCGGCTGGAGGGCATCGTCAGCCGCGCGGCGATTTTATCGAGCCTGTCCTGAAGGTGCCCGCCCTGCCGTAAAAGCGATAAAGACAGCAAAGCAGACTGCGCATCCCGTCTGCTGTTGCTGTTGTTCGCTTTTTTATCATG
>JAISLU010000009.1 GCA_031277095.1 Synergistaceae bacterium | reverse complement strand
GGCCCAAGAAACAGCACATCCTCCAGCGTGACGATTTTCAGCGCCGCGTCGGGCGAATAATCTTTGTTCGAGACCGCGTTGTAGATCTCCAGAAGCCGCTTTTTGTCCTTGCACAGGGTGACGAAAACGCTGTCCTTATACTCTCTGTTCGACTTGTCCTCCGCCATACACAACCCTCCGAGATGTTAGATTTTCTCGGGTCAAGTTTACAAGAAAAGGCATGATACCGCAATTGAAAGGGACGGGAAAGACGAGGCAAAACAAATGGGGTCGGGCACGGGCGAAGGGGAGGCGTGACTCGGCAAAAACCCGCCCAAAAACGCAACAAAAAAGGGAGGGAAAGGCTCCCTCCCTGATCATCGATAACTTTCTGTTTACTGTTTGACGTCGGCGGACGCGGCGTCGGCGGACGCAGGATCGAAGATCTCCACTTTATATTCCTTCTTCAGGACCTCCAGCTGCTCCCGGTATTTCTGGGTTCTCTTCTCGTTGGACAGGTACTGGATGATCTGGGGCTTCACCTGGTCGTAGGCGACCACCGTGGAGGGCTTCTTCTCCTCCAGTTTGATGATATGCCACCCGAAGGACGTCTTCACGGGGCTGGAGATATCGCCGGGCTCCTTCAGGGCAAAAGCCGCCTCTTCAAACTCGGGGACCATCTGGCCCTTGCCGAAAAATCCCAGGTCCCCGCCGCCCTGAGCCGCGGTGGGGTCGGTGGAGTAGGTGACCGCCAGTACGTCGAAGGACACTCCCTTTTTCAGCTCATCTTGAATCGTCGTGACTTTATCCGCGCTGGTAACGTCGTCGCTGAGCAGGATATGACGGGCGCGTACCTCCTCGGGGGTCGTGAACTGAGCGGGGTTTTCGTCGTAAAATTTCTTGCTCTCTTCCTCGGAGGCGACGACGTTCTCCAACGTCTTTTCGATGGCGACTCGGGCCAGCGCCTGGTTCTTGAAATTTTCCACCACGGCCTTGAAGTCGGGGGTCTGGTCGAGCCCCTGTTTTGCGCCGGAAAGCGCGAAAAGACGCGCGGCCACAAGCTCGTCCAGTATGGCTTTTCTGCCCTGTTCGTTATCGTAGGCGGCGCCCTGAGGGCCCGCCATCAAAAGGACCTGATCCACGTCTTTCTCTTTGATTTCCTGCGCTTCCACCTTGGCCAAAACCCTTTCCGGGTCCTTCGCAGGAGGAGCCTGTTCTCCGGTGGGAGCTTGTTGCTGAACTTGCCCAGCAGAGGGAGCTTGCTCGGCGGAGGCGGCAAAAACGGCCCCGGCGGCCAGCAGGGCCAATCCCAAAACGACGGTGTAAAGGAAACTTTTTCGCGCACTCTTTTTCATTTTCTTCATTTTCACGGTAAATTCATTCCTCCCAGCAAATTTATTTCACGGTAGATTCTAGCATAAAACACGGATTAAAATGCGCAATCACGGCAAACATTGGGGAAACACACGGGAACACACGTTCCCCTGATATAATGCTCTTTATCATGCCTGAATCGGCATCATGCTGGAATTTTTGTCGATCCGGGATGTCATGGGAGGAAGGGAAGGAGGCAGGGAAGCGTGCGTTTTATCAACTCCAGCCTCTTTATGGGGCTGTCCGTCTGGATCATGGGGTTCGCCCTGATGACGGCGGGCTGGCTGGTGGATGTTCTGTTTGAAAAATACGGGGTCATCCCCGCCAAAATTCTTTACAAAACGGGCGCGCTTATCGTGGCGATTCCCGTTATTTCCCTGCTGTGGAAAACCTCCCGGCTGATCTACACCCATCGCCTCGACATCGTCCTCTTCCTGCGGGAGGCCGCCGACGAGCTCCAATCCCTCTGGGATTTGCTGATGAAGACGGTTTGAGACGGGTATGAAAACATTTTTTTTCGAGCTGCTGGGGCCATTGATCGGTTTTCTCATCGCCATGTTCATGCTTTATTTCCCTTACGCCTGGTGCGCCCGGCGGGGAGAGCCGGAGGAGGTCTACGGGCTCCGCTGGTTCATGGGCCGGAAGGCGTGGCGCGACACCCTGGCGGCGATCGTATGTACCCTTCTTCCACTGACCTTCGTGTCCTTCTACTGGCCTCGAAGCTGGGGCATCGGCGGCCCTTTCCGCCCCGGCCTCTGGACGGCGCTGAATATGCTGGGCGGCGGGCTGGCCGCGGCCTTCATCGAAGAAACCTTCTACCGGGGATGGCTCCAGACTTTGCTTGCCCGGCGATGGGGCCCCTGGATGGCCATACCCTCGGCGTCGCTCCTTTTCGCTCTCTCTCATTTGTTCGTCGCCCCCGGCTGGCTGAGAGTGGCCACCTTTTTCCCGGGGCTGGTCATGGGGCTCCTCCGGCACCGCAACGGGTCCGTCCTGCCCGCCATCCTGTACCACGGGGTGTGCAACGTATGGGCCGTCTGGTGGGCGCCCCGCTGAGGGAGAAAATCAATAGAAATTTAATGGAAATTTAATAGAAAATTAATGGAGAAGTTTATGAAGTTTATATGGAGAAACTTTGATCATGAAAAATTTTAAATCGCGAGTTTTGCTGTTTGCACTGTTTTTGCTGTTTTCTCCGCTGCCTTCGGCGTTCCGCCCAGGGCTCTCGATGGCGGCGGAAACGGGAGTGAAAGAGGATGGGAAAAACGTTTTGGCGCTGCGGGTGCCCTTCGAAAAAGACGCCAGGGCCACGGCGACCCTTCCCGACGGGAGTGTGGCGGAGCTGGGGGCCGTTCGCGCCCTGCCCGTCAAAACCAACTGGCCGGCCTACACCGCCAGCAAATGGGGGACCCCCGGGACCGTGTGCGCCACGGCGGTCAACGCCATCCACATTCTGGTGAGGGTGGAGGAGGGCAGGGGGCGAATCTTCAGCATCGTCCCCACCGTAACCGTGGCCCCCGCCGCGCCCCAGGGAGCTTTTTTTTCCATCGACTGCCCGGCGGGCACGGGGATTTTCGGAGGTTTCGCTCCTCTGACGGGCTCTCGGGTCCTCATCCAGGGGAAAAACGGCGATAGACGGCCCCTTGAGCTTTCGGCGGATGGCTTTCTGGGCATGGAAAAAGGGGAGGCGCTTTTGATCGAATCGCCGCTGCCGGATAAAACGGACACCTGGATGGTGGATATCGAAAATCGGCCGGGTGGCCGGGTGGTGGCCTGGACGAAAAGGGGGCCCAAAGTGGCGGCCCGTGTGGTGCGTCCCGTGGGGGGCGTGGGGCGCTTTGGCGGAACGGAATTTCAGGAGGGCGGACGTATCCGCGCCTCCCATACCGGTGTCATCGACATCGCGACCGCCCCCCGGGGGCAGGTGGGGGGCATTCAGATCATGCCCTCGGTTCACGCCCTGACCTCGTCCGAGATGGCCAATGGGTGGAAGCTGACCCAATGGATGATCGTGGCGCCGGTCCCAGGCAAAAGCCCCCTCGAGGGAACGCCGCCGCTGTTCAAGGGTACCCTCTTGCCGGGGACCCAGTTGGGAGACCGGCTGCCGGACCTTTGGAGTACCTACGGCAGAAAGCCCCTCGTCTTGGGGCGATTCGACGGAGGCCCCTGGAGGCGGCTCCCTCCGGTCTCGGGGAAGGTGGACGATGCCCTCCGCTCTCTGACTCACTTGCGCATCTATTACCCCTTTTGGCTGGAACCCCAGCTTGTGGACCCCCAATTGGGGAACTCCCGATAAATCAGGAGAGTTATTCCCGGTGCTGCGGAAAATTCACGGTTTCATAACTCTCATTTTCCCCTCTTTCTTTTTTCCATCTTTCTTTTTCACGTCTTTCACGTCTTTTTTCCTGTCCCTGGTTTTCAGCCTGACGATCCCGGCGGCGCTGTTCCCAAGCCCATCCTGGGGGGCGGAAAATTTAAATCAGGAAAATTGGAGCGAGGTAGTCTGGGACGGGAATATACAGGAGCTGGAGCGGCTCAGCGCGTCCCGGGGCATAACGTCCGGCGACGTTCTTTGGGCAAACGGCCGCGGGGATTTGCCTGCGCCGGGAGAGACTCTGCTCATCCCCGGCTCGAAATCCGGCGTGCTGCTCACCTGGATGGAGGTGCAAAAAAGAGAAAACGGCCCGGAGCCCATCGTCACCGTCAAGCCCCACGGTATCCCCGCTGCGCTGCGCGATGCTTCCCCTCTGGTGACCGTCAAATTGCACGGCGTGCCCCGGCGTGGCCAGACGCAAACCGCCTCCCCGACTGCTTCAAAGGAGCCCGCCCCGACGGTTCCAGCTACAAAAGCTCCACCGATTCCCGCGCCCAAGGCTCCGCCCACGAAGGCCCCCGCCGTCTCCTCCGCCCCCAACATGACCGTCACCGTCTCGGGAGACCAGTTGATTATCAAGACCCCCTCACCCAAGGGTGTTGCACCCACGGGTGTTGCACCCACGGGTGTCGCGCCCAAGGGTGTTACACCCACGGGTGTTGTTCCCAAGACTGTCGCGCCCAGTACCCCGCCCAAAAGTGTTACACCCAAAGTTACTGCGCCCAAGGGTGCTGTTCCCAGCCCTTCCGGCAAGATGATGTGGCCGGTAAGCGGCAAGATATCTTCGAGGTTCGGCAGGCGGGGAAAACGCCATTTTCACGCGGGGATCGACATCCCCATGCCCAAAGGGACCCCCATCGCCGCCGCTTTGGACGGGGTCGTTCTGGAGGTCAGCACCACCAAAACCAGAAAATACCGCGGCTACGGCAACGCCGTCCTGATCGACCACGGCAATGGAATCGCCACCCTGTACGCCCATTGCCAGAGGGTTGGCGTCAAGGTGGGGCAAAGGGTCAAACAAGGCGATATTGTGGGTTCGGTGGGCAACACCGGCCGCACAACCACTCATCATATTCATTTCGAGGTCCGCAAAAACGGCAAGCCCGTCGATCCCATTCCCTATCTGACGCCCCGGTAAATAGGGCGTACATTGGCCCCTCATTGTGACCCTTCGATCACTCCTCAGGCGGGGCAGACGATGGCTTCCGTCCCCCCCATATACGGGCGCAGGGACGCCGGAACGGCAACGGAGCCGTCCTCTTTCAGATTGTTTTCCAGAAACGCGATCAGCATCCGCGGCGGGGCCGTGACCGTGTTGTTGAGGGTGTGGGCGAAATAGTTCCCCTTTTCCTTGTTTTTGACGCGAATACCCAGGCGGCGGGCCTGGGCGTCCCCCAGGTTGGAGCAGCTTCCCACCTCGAAGTATTTGTGCTGGCGGGGGGACCATGCCTCCACGTCGATGCTTTTCACCTTCAGGTCCGCCAGGTCCCCCGAGCAGCACTCCAAGGTCCGCACCGGCACGTTCAGGGAGCGGAAAAAATCTACGGTGTTCCGGTACAGCTTCACGAACCACTCGGAGCTTTCTTCCGGTTTGCAGACGACGATCATTTCCTGCTTCTCGAACTGATGGATGCGGTATACCCCCCGCTCCTCGATACCGTGGGCGCCGACCTCCTTGCGGAAGCAGGGAGAGTAACTGGTCCACGCCTGAGGCAGGCTCTCTTCGTCGATGAGGGTGTCGATGAACTTGCCGATCATGGAGTGTTCGCTGGTGCCGATCAGGTACAGGTCTTCCCCCTCTATCTTATACATCATGCTCGCTCTTTCCGCGAAACTCATGACGCCGCTGACCACGTTTTCCCGGATCATGAAGGGGGGGATGCAGTAAGTGAAACCCCGGTCGATCATGAAATCCCGGGCATAGGAAAGAACAGCCGAGTGCAGCCGGGCGATGTCTCCCACAAGGTAGTAAAATCCATTTCCGCTGGTTTTTCTCGCGCTGTCCAGATCGATGCCGCGAAACCTCTCCATGATGTCCACGTGATAGGGAATCTCGAAATCGGGGACTGCCGGCTCTCCGAATCGCTCGACCTCCACGTTGTCGCCGTCGTTTCTGCCGATCGGCACCGAGGGATCGATGATGTTGGGGAGGCGCATCATTTTTTCGCGAATCTCGGAGGCCAGTTTTTCCTCCAACGCTTCCAGGTCCGCCAACTCTTGAGCCATTTCCGTGACCAGCGTCTTTTTGCGCTCCGCGTCTTCTCTGCGGTCTTCGGCCATCGCTACGCCGATTTCCTTGCTGAGGGAGTTGCGCCGGTTTCTCAGGGCATCGCCTTTCGCCCTGGCCTCGCGGCTCCGGCGGTCCAGTTCGACAACCTCGTCCACCAAAGGCAGCTTCTCCTCCTGAAATTTTTTCCGGAGATTTTCCCTGACAAGCTCCGGCTCCGTTCGCAGCAACTTGATGTCCAGCATATGTTTTCCTCCTTATAATAAACCTCGTATAAAACTCGAAATAAAAAAACTTCCGTGCCATACTCATCGCATGGGACGGAAGAAATCCGCGTTGCCACCCATATTGCCGGCTCCCGAAATGTCATTCGAAAAGTCGACCCCCTCGAACGCGCTGTCAAGGGCGCAGCCCTTCGGCTTTCACCGACGGCTCGGAAAGTGGAAAGGCCCCGTCTCCCTCCGGTTCGCACCCAACACCGGCTCTCTGCGCGGATTCAAAGGCCGCAGCTTTCGTCATTGCCTGTATACCGACGTAACCACTTTATTTCGGCTTCAAATTTATTTTCGGCTTCAAACGGCTATTGATTATACCATTCGGGAGCGGCGTTTCATCGGGAAACACGCTGAAGGAGAAATTTTCATGAGGCTGGAGACTTTAAAATATAGGGCATTAGGCTCATTTTTATGTCAGTATCGATAAAATATTCTCAAATGACCTCAAAAGGGCTTGCATAATTCATAAAGGCTGTTAGAATGCAGAAAAATCATCCTATGGAGGTGTAAGTGGTGACAAAGGCTGAACTTATTGATGGAATTGCTGAAAAACTGAACGTAAAGAAGAAAGAGGTTACCCCGGTCGTCGAAGAAGTTTTCAGTTCCATCGAAGGAGCTCTTGCTAAGGGGGAAAAATGCACGTTCGTGGGTTTTGGCGTGTTCGAGGTGAAGGATCGCGCGGCGCGTGAGGGGCGCAATCCTCAGGATCCCACGAAAATCGTCAAAATTCCGGCGAAGAAGGTTCCCGTGTTCCGCCCGGGCAAGGATCTAAAAGAGAAAGTTCTGGCAATCAAGGGCAGCAAAAAAAAGAAATAGCCTTCATAAAATTTTTGCGTTGTCAAAGGCGGCCCTTCAAGGTGCCGCTTTTTTTTTCGTTCTCGATTTTCGTTCTCGATTTTTCTGGCTCGATTTCCGCAAAAAAACGGGTAAGTAACGAGACCTTGATTTCATGAATGAGGATGAGATAATACTTGGGGTTTTATTTTCTACGAGAGGCCCCACGAGAGGAGGTGGATTCGATCATGGCGGATCTCATCGAAGAGATCAAGGCTGCGGAGGAGAAATCGGCGAAAAGCGTCCAGGACGCCAAGGCCAATGGGATTAAAAAATTGAACAAAGCCGTGGCAGACGCGGAAAACACCGTCAAAGAAGCGAAACAGTCGGCAGCGAAGCAGTTTCGCGAAAAAATTCAAATGGCCGAGCGAACGGCTGAGGCGAAGGCGCGAAGCATTATTTCCGAACGAGAAACAGCCGCTAAGGCTTTTTACGCGAAGCACAGAGAAAAAGTCTCGAACGTGGCGGCGTGGATAACGGAAGAGGTGATGGTGAAATATGGGCGTAGCTGAGCTCAAAAAAGTGGAGCTTTACTATCACAAATCCGTTGAGGAAAACGTGGCGCGAATCGTCCAGCGCAGCGGGGTATGTCAGATCATCGAATCTGCGGAGGGACCCGAGGCGCGTCTGGCGGAGACCGAAAACCGACTGGCGGCTTGCGAGGAGCAGGAGGCTTATTTACGGTACCTGTTCCGAACGCTGGGGAGCCATTACACGGACCCAGTGTCGTCCATCGACCGGCTGCTGGGGGAAAGACAGGTTTTTTCCCTGGATGAATTGGCCCAAATAGCTCAGGAAACGGATTTGAAGGAACTGGTTTCGTCCGTCAAGACCACGGAAGCGAAGCTGAACGAACTACGGATCGAAATTTCGCAGCACAAAGTAAACGCCGGGATACTTTCCAAGATAAAGGGCTTTCCCTACCCTCTCTCCGTTTTGGGAGAAGGGACCCGCACTTTGAAAGGGGTTTTGGGAACTCTTTCCGCCGCCCAGTCAGAGGCCTTGAAGCAGGATCTGACTCATTCGGCTTATTCAAAGGAAACGGAGCTTTTCGTCGCACCCCGAAAAACCAAGGATAAAGACGCTTGGGTCGTGGTTCTGTACCTGCGGAGCCGGGAACAGGAAATTCTCGAGCTTTGCGTGAAGAACGGCATGACCCTCGTCGATTTGCCCGCGCATATCTCCGACACCGTCGCCCGGGAGTCCGCGAAGATCTCCGACCGGCTCGCCGAGTGCGAGGGCGAAGAGTCCGAAATTCTCCAGGACCTGGCATGTACGGCCGACGAGTGGATGCCCGTGGTTCAAAGCATGTCCGACTACTGGAAAGTTCTCCACGACCGCTATCACGCCCTCGCCGCCAGCGTCGCCACCGACAGCACGGTCAGGACGTGTTTCTGGGTTCCGGCGGCGGCGGTGCCGGCTCTGCAAAAACAGGTGGAGGCAGCGGGGTCCGCCGTGGCATTTGTCGTCTCCGACCCCAAGGAGGAGGACCGTCCTCCCACGCTCTTGATGAACAACGCTTTCAACAGGCCCGCGGAGGTCCTCACCAACTTGTATTCCCCCCCTGCTTACGGCCAGAGAGACCCCACTTCCCCTATGGCCCCGTTCTTCTTTCTGTTCTTCGGGATGTGCCTGGGCGACGCGGGGTATGCCATAGTGATAGCCTCGGTCTTGTGGCTCCTCTTCAAAAAATACCGCAAGATTCCCGACGGGACCAAAAACTTCATGCGTTTGTTCTACGTTGGCGCGGCGGCCACCTTCCTTTACGGGGCGGTGACAGGGAGCTTTTTCGGAGATTTTATCGACGCCTTCCCCTTCGGGGCCTTTTTGCGGCCTGTTAAAGATGCGCTGCTCATCGTGGACCCGCTGAAGAATCCCGTGGCGATTTTGGGGATTTCCCTCCTTTTGGGCGTCGTTCATCTGATGTTCGGTTTGGGTGTCGCCGCTTACGACGAATGCCGCAGAGGCAACTACGCCGACGCCGCTGGGGGCAAAATATCCTGGATTCTTTTTGTGATGGGCCTTCTTTTTGTGGGCGGAGGAAGTTCGGCCATGCTGCCTCGTTTCTTTTATGCGCCCGGCGCGGTCATGGCGGTCGTCGGAACGGGCCTGATATTCTGGTACGCCGGAAGAGGGGAAAAGAACATTTTCCTGAAGGTGGGGTTGGGCCTGTACGCCCTTTACGGCAGCACCGCGTATTTGGGAGACATTTTGAGCTACAGCCGCCTTCTGGCCCTGGGTTTGGGGTCGGCGGTCATCGGGTCGGTCATCAACTTGCTCGGCCAGATGATCGTGGGGGTTCCCTTCGTAGGCTGGCTCCTTGCCTTTTTCGTGGTCGCGGGAGGACACGTGTTCAGCCTCGCCATCAACCTGCTGGGTGCTTTCGTACACGCCATGAGGCTCCAGTACGTGGAGTTCTTCAGCAAATTTTACACGGGCGACGGAGTGAACTTCAACCCTTTGAAATTTCAGACGCAGTACGTGGACATTTTCGATGAAATCTAAGTCGAGATTTAAATTACGGAAGGAGTGCTTGAAATTATGGAATTACTGGGACTTGCTATAGCATTGTTTGGCGCGGCGCTTGCCGGGGGAATGGCGGGAGTCGGGTCGGCCATCGGCATCGGCATCGCGGGGGAAAGCGCAGCCGGCGTCATGTCCGAGGATCCCGATAAATTCGTCAAGTGTCTCATGTTGCAGGCGCTGCCCGGAACTCAAGGTTTTTACGGGTTCATCATCGTGTTCATGGTGATGAACAAACTTCAGATGTTCGGCACGCCCCTTGTCATTTCCTGGCTTCAAGGGCTGATGATTTTCGCGGCCTGTATGCCTGTTGCGCTGGCCTGCTGGATTTCGGCCATCTCTCAGGGGAAAGCCTCAGCGGCCGCCATTCAGATGATCTCCAAGAAACCCGACGCCGTGGGCAAGGCTCTCGTTCTGCCGGCCATGGTGGAAACATACGCAGTGCTGTCCCTTCTTACAAGCATACTTTTGCTTATGTTCGGGGTCCAGCTCGGCTAAGGCGGGTGACATTCATGTCCCTGGCCGATATCAAAGCGAAAATAAACGCGGAAGCCCAAGCCCAAATCAAAGCCGTGGAGGCCGAAAACGACGCCCGAGTCTCGGCCGTGAACAGACAGGCCGACAGCGAGGCCAAAGCCGTCCAGGCTTCGTACAAGGAACGCTTTGCCAAAGAGGAACCGGAGATTTCAAGACGCCGCCAGATCGTGGCCGACCTCGACGCCAACAAGGTGGATCTGGGCGTCAAGCAGCGCCTGATCGGCGAGGCCTTCGAGGGAGCGCTGCGCAAGCTGACGGAGCTGCCCCACGACAACTATCTTTCTTTCGTCCATAAGTTGATGGAAAAAGCCGTGGTAACCGGGGAAGAAGTGATCCTGATCGGCAAAAACGAACGCTACATCGACGGCGCGTGGCTCGACAGCTACAACGCTTCCCACTCCACCCGTCTGTCTTTTTCCGGCGATCGCCTGCCGATTTCGGGCGGGTTCGTGTTGAGGAACGGGAAGATCGACATCAATTGTTCCTGGGACATGCTGGTGAGGGACATTCGTCCGGAAATCGAAGCGGACGTGGTCAAACGTCTGTTCTCCTAGGGCGGTCAGGATTTTGGCTACCCTAACTTTGGGCTTTTTGCCTCAGCCGAATTTGTCTCAATTAATTTTATTGCAATTAAGTTTAATGCAATTAAATTCAAGATTAAATTCACTACAATTAAATTCAATGCAATTAGATTCAATGCAATTGAATTCACGGCGCTTGAATTTACCCGAATCCAAACTGCCTGAATCGAGGGGGTGGCAACTGTGAGCTATGTGTACGCGGTGGCGCGGCTGCGGGCCATGGAAAATCGTTTTCTGGACGCGTCGTTCTTTTCGCGGCTCATCGACAGCGAGACGTTGGAAGACGCTTTGAAATCCCTGGGGGAAACGGTTTACTCCCAATGGCTCGGCGCCTCCGACGTGAAATTCGATCAGGTCATCGACAACGAGCTGATCGCCACCTGCAACGAACTGACGCAATTCGTGCCCGACCGGGAATTGCTGGACATCTGCAGAATGCCCTACGATTTCAACAACGTCAAGGTCATCCTGAAAAGCCTCTTCAAAGCCAGGGAAGGGGGAGAGCGCCGCTACGACCTGCTGACCGGGCTGGGCGCTGTCGATACGGACAGCCTGATCATGGCTCTGGAGGGCGAAGAGTACGGTTTTTTGCCCTATGGCCTCGGGGACGTCATTCCCCACTGCTGGTCGGCCTGGGAGCAGTCGAAGGACCCCCGGCAGGCCGAAATTCTTTTGGACGGACATCTGTTCGCGGCAATGAAGGCCCTGGCGGAAACGCTGGAGGAGAAACTGAAAAAGGAGCGGCTGACAACGGCGATCGTGGGCTGGGTGCAGCACAAAATAGACGCGGAGAACCTCCGGAATGCGGTGAGGCTTTCCCGCATGAACGTCGATCCCTCCTCCGCCCTGGTGTTTTTCCACAGGGGAGGGACGATCCGTCCCGACGACGTGGCGAAACTCATGGGCGAGCCCCTGGAGTCCTGGAGCAAAACCCTGTCCCATACCGACATCGGCGCCGCGCTGGAGGCCGTTCAAGACCGTTCGGACGTTCGATCCGCCCTTGCCGAGATATCGAAGGCCCTGGACGAGTACCTTATCCGCGCCTTGGAAAAGGCAAAATACGGTTCCGCCCCGGAAAACGTCATTTTGTATCTTCTGCGGAAGGAAGAGGAGGCGCGCAACCTCCGCATCGCTCTGGTGTGCGTCGCCAACGGCCTGAACCGGGAGTTCGCGAGGAGGTTGTTGAGCCATGCCCGATAGTTCTTACGACAGCAAAAACGCCCTTCCTATGGCGGCCATAGGGGACTACGAGATGGTGCTGCCCTTCCAGGCCGTGGGGATAAAACCCGTTGTGCTGGACGCCGCGAAACGAGAGAAGTTTGGGCAGATCCTGGAAGATCTGGCGCGGGAAAATTACGCCGTCGTGTTCATTCAGGAGGACCTTTTCGTCGAGTTCACCCAAAAAGTAGAGGCGATCAACGACGCCTACGACACCAGCGTCCTGCCCCTGCCTGGAGTCCTGGGCAGCACCGGCGCCGGCCTGGCCTCGATCCGCAACAGCGTCGAAAAAGCCGTCGGCATGGACATATTTGCTGAAAGGTAAATTTAGGAGGGAAGAGTATGGCCAACGAAGAAAAATTTCAAGACGTCAAAATTCAAGGCGTCATAGAACGCATATCCGGTCCTCTGGTGGTCGCCAAGGGGATGCTGGGCGCCAGCATGTACGACGTGGTTCATATCGGCGAGATCGGCCTGATCGGAGAGATCGTCGAACTCAAGGAGGACACGGCGTCCATCCAGGCCTACGAGGAAACCTCGGGGCTCAAGCCCGGAGAGCCGGTGATCTGCCTCGGGGAGCCCCTTTCCGTCGAACTGGGGCCCGGCATCATCGAACAGTTTTACGACGGTATCCAGCGGCCCCTGGAACTCATCGAGAAGGCGGCGAAGAGCCACTTCATCTCCAGAGGCATCAACGTTCCGGCCATCGACCGCGGTAAAAAGTGGAAGTTCACCCCCAAGGTCAAGGCGGGAGACCTGGTGGAGGAGGGGGACGTGCTGGGCGTCGTCCAGGAGACCGTCATCGTCGAACACCGGATCATGGTGCCCCACGGACTCAGAGGGACCGTCAAAAGCATTCGCGCCGGCGACCTCACCGTGGAGGAGACCGCGGCCGTCATCGAATACAAGGGAGTTCAGCACGAGGTGAAAATGCTCCAGCGCTGGCCGGTGCGCACTCCGCGCCCTGTGACGCGCCGTCTGCCGCCCAACGTGCCCATGTCCACGGGACAGCGCGTGGTCGACGCATTTTTCCCCATAGCTTTGGGGGGAACGGCTTGTGTGCCCGGTCCTTTCGGGTCGGGGAAAACGGTCATCCAGCATCAATTTGCCAAATGGGCCCAAGCTCAGATCGTGGTTTACGTGGGCTGCGGCGAGCGCGGCAACGAGATGACCGACGTGCTTCTGGAGTTCCCCGAGCTGGAGGACCCCCAGTCTGGCCATCCGCTGATGAAGCGCACGACCCTCATCGCCAACACATCCAACATGCCGGTGGCCGCCCGGGAGGCTTCCATCTACACCGCCATCACCCTGGCCGAGTATTACCGGGACATGGGGTACTCCGTGGCCCTCATGGCGGACTCCACCAGCCGGTGGGCCGAGGCCCTGCGGGAAATGTCGGGGCGTCTCGAGGAAATGCCTGGCGAGGAAGGGTACCCCGCCTACCTGGGAACCCGTCTGGCCTCTTTTTACGAGCGCGCCGGGCGGTGTATCGTCAAGGGCAAGGACGGCAAGGAGGGCTCCATCAGCGTCATCGGGGCGGTCTCTCCCCCCGGAGGCGACCTGTCCGAGCCCGTGACCCAGAACACGCTGCGGGTAACGAAGGTATTCTGGGGGCTCGACGCAAACCTGGCCTACCAGCGCCACTTCCCGGCCATCAACTGGCTTTCCAGCTACTCCCTTTATACCGAAACTCTGGACGAATACTGGAACGGACGCTTCGACGACGAGTGGAGCGGCTTGCGCATCCAGGCTATGAGCCTGCTGGAGGAGGAGGACCAACTGCGGGAGGTGGTGCGCCTGGTGGGTATCGACGCTCTTTCCAAAGAGGAGCGCATGGTGTTGGAGACGGCGAAGTCGCTGCGGGAGGATTTTCTGCATCAAAACGCCTTTCACGAAGTGGATACCTACGCGTCGATGGACAAGCAGTTTCGTATGCTCAAGACCATCATCCGATTCCACCACGCGGGCATGGACGCTTTGAAGAAGGGAGCGCCCATGAACGAGCTTTTCAACCTGCCGGTGCGGGAGCAGATCGCCAGAATGCGCTACCTGGAGGAAAAACACATCGACCGGATCGATAAGCTGGAGGACACCATAAAAGAGGAAATCAACAGGCTCGTCCCGGACGCAGCCGCGTTCAAGGGGGGTGAACAAAATGTTGCCTAAGGAGTATCGAACCATCTCCGGCCTTTCCGGACCCCTGATGATGGTCGAAAACACGGCGGACGTGCGCTACGACGAGCTGGTGGAGATCGAACTCGCCAACGGAGAAAAAAGGCGCGGCCGCGTTTTGGAGATCGAATCTACCCGCGCTCTCGTCCAGGTTTTCGAGGGAACCAGCGGCATCGACGTGGAGGGGACGAAGGCGCGATTTCTGGGCGGAGTTCTGATGCTGCCCGTGGCCCGCGACATGCTGGGCCGCGTGTTCAACGGGCGCGGCGAGCCCATCGACGGCGGCGCCAACCTGATCTCCGACAAGAAGCTCGACATCAACGGAATGCCCATGAACCCCTACTCCCGCGACTTCCCCTCGGAGTTCATCCAGACCGGAATCTCCACCATCGACGGCCTGAACCCCATGGTCCGCGGACAGAAGCTCCCCATCTTCTCGGCCAGCGGTCTGCCCCACAACCGTATGGCGGCACAGATCGCCCGCCAAGCCGCGGTCATCGGCGGAGGGCACGAGGACTTCGCCGTGGTTTTCGCCGCTATGGGCATCACCTTCGAGGAAGCCTCCTTTTTCATGGAGGACTTCCGCAAGACGGGGGCCCTGCAGCGCACGGTACTCTACATCAACCTGGCGGACGACCCGGCGATCGAGCGCATCACCACGCCGCGCATCGCCCTGACGGCGGCGGAATATCTGGCCTTCGAGTGCGACATGCACGTGGTCGTCATTCTCACTGACCTCACGAACTACTGCGAGGCCCTGCGGGAGATCTCCGCCGCCCGCAAGGAGGTGCCCGGACGACGGGGCTATCCCGGTTACCTCTACACCGACCTGGCGACCATGTACGAGCGCGCGGGGCGTCTGAAGGGCAAAAAGGGCTCCATCACCCAAATTCCCATCCTGACCATGCCCGAGGACGACAAAACCCACCCGATCCCCGACCTGACCGGCTACATCACCGAGGGGCAGATCATCTTGAGCCGCGCCCTGCACCGCAAGGGAATCTACCCCCCCGTGGACGTTTTGCCGTCTTTGTCCCGCCTGAAGGACAAGGGCATCGGGAAAGACCGGACCCGAGAGGATCACGCCGACCTGATGAACCAGCTTTTCGCGGCCTACGCCCGGGGCAAAGAGGCCAAGGAGCTGGCGGTCATCCTGGGCGAAGGGGCGTTGACCGAGGAAGACAAGGCGTTCGCGGCGTTCTCCGACGTTTTCGAGGACAGGTACATCCGTCAGGGAGAGTACGAAAACCGCACGATAGAGGGGACCCTGGAACTCGGCTGGGACCTTCTGACCATGATCCCCACGAAGGAGCTGAAACGTATCCGCGACGCTTACATCGAGAAATATCTGAAGCCCAAACTGGCGAAATCGGAGCCGGGAAAAGGGGATCCGAAACAAACGACTTCCGCAGGCGCCAAGGGCTAGGGGGGGTGCCGAGAAATGGCACGCATTAACGTCAACCCCAATCGTATGGAGCTTTCCAGGCTGAAAAAACGCCTTGTCGTGGCGAAGCGGGGACACAAGCTCCTGAAAGACAAGCAAGATGCCCTCATCAAGGCATTTTTGGAGCGCGCCCGGGAAGGCAAGGCGCTGCGCGAGCAGGTCGAGGCGGAGTTAAAGGACTGCTTCGGCTTCTTCGTCCTGTCCCGCGCCCAGACCACGCCCGAGGTTCTGGAGCAGGCTTTGATGTTTCCCGGCGCCCGGTGTTCCCTTTCCGTGAACTGGAAAAACGTCATGAGCGTCCTCGTTCCCGAGTACGACGTCAGGCAGGAGGGCAACCCCGTGAACTACGGCTTCGCCTCGGTGCCTCTTTTGCTGGACGTGGCCCTGGAGCAGTTTGGCAAGCTGATTCTCCGCCTTCTGGAGCTTGCCGCCAAGGAAAAGGCCATCCGCCTGATGGCCGGCGAGATCGAGCGCACCCGGAGGCGCGTCAACGCCCTGGAGTACGTCATGATCCCCAACCTGTCGGAAACGATCCGCTACATCAGCATGAAGCTCGACGAGCAAGAGCGTTCCACTCTTTCCCGCCTCATGAAGATCAAGGAGATCGTCCGCAAAGGGGCGTAGTTCTTGAATTCAGAGAATTCTTGAATTCGGGGAGTTCTTGAATTCGCAACAAACGAAAACCGGCGGCGGCCCTGGCGATGGGGTCGCCGCCGGACTTTTCCACGGGCTCGGGCTTTCGATTTTGCAGGGTTCGAGGTATCATCACTGAAGAAGACCGGAAGAAGATCTGAAGAAGATCGTGTTTGCAAGAGGATCGTGTTTGAACTGCAGGGGGTTTTGAGTCGATGAAAGGCTATGATCGTGTAAAATGAGCGCGGACAAGTCGTTTTCCTTCGTGATCGTCGCAGGTGGCAGCGGCAGACGGATTGGAGGATTGGAAAAACAATTTCGCTCCCTGGGCGACGGTAAGCCCCTGTGGCGATGGAGCGCCGAAACAGCCTTTTCCCTGGCGGAGGCCGGGGTGAAGGAAATCGTTTTGGTGCTGCCTCAAAATCGTGAAATGACGGAAAATACGGAAAAAAACATGCTGGAAAACCTTTGCCCGCTGCCCCTCAAGGTGACCTCCGGGGGCGATACGCGCACGGATTCCGTGCGGAATGGGCTGAAAGCCTCCGCGTACGACTACGTGATGATTCACGACGCCGCGCGGCCCTTCGTCAGCGTAAAGCTCATCAGGGCCTTGATGGAGAGTACCACTCCCACGGCGGGGGCAATCCCGGTCATGCCGGTTGCCGAGGCGCTGAAACGTATCGGCCCGTCGGGCAAGGTTCTCCCTGTGGACAGAGAGGGCCTTTACATCACACAAACGCCCCAATCCTTCTTTCGTGAGGCTTTGATCCGGGTTTTGAGCGACCACAAGGGCTCTTCTTCTTTTAAAGACGAGGCCGAGGCGTGGCTTGCCGCCGAGATGGAGCTCCGTTGGGTGGAGGGCGAACGATTGAACTTCAAGGTGACCTGGCCGGAGGACCTGCAGTTGGCCGGCGCTCTGGCGGCGAGCCGAAAGAACCAGGGAGGCGAGAATAGCGTGCGGACGGGGATCGGTTACGATGTACACAGGCTGGTGCCCGAAAGGCCCCTTGTCCTGGGAGGTGTGGCTATACCCTCTCCGCTGGGGCTCTTGGGGCACTCGGACGCCGACGTTCTGGCCCACGCCGTGGCCGACGCGCTGCTGGGAGCCGCAGGCCAGCCCGACATCGGAAATCTCTTTCCCGCGGCCGACGAAAGTTATAAAAACGCGGACAGCATGGAGCTGCTTCGCCGCGTGGCGGACAGGGTGAAAGGGGACCGTTGGAAGATCGTCTGGATAGACGCCGTGATAGAGGCCCAAGTTCCGCGTCTGAACCTTCACCTGCCGGCTGTCAGGGACAACCTCTCCGCCCTCCTGAACCCCGGAGGCAGCCCCTGCGTCAGTGTCAAGGCAAAATCCGCCGAGGGAACGGACGACCCCGGCGCGGGAAAATCCATGGTCTGCTACGCCGTCGCGACGCTGGAGCGTGAGGATGATATGAAGTATGGAGAAAAATTCGATAGAAAAATTCGATAGAAAAAGTTAGGGTTTATTTGGATAATTGTTGTTTCAATCGGCCTTATGACGACCAGTCGCAAACGAGGATCGAAATCGAAGCGAAAGCGAAAATGTTTATCCAAAAAACACATCGCGGAGGGTAATATAGAACTCGTATGGTCGTATATTCTGGACTTCGAGAACGGGAATAACCCGTTTCTCGAAAAAAGAAACGCTATTGCTGCATGGAAAAATCTCGCTGTCGCCTACCTAGACGAAACCGAAGACATTATACAATCCGCGGAGCAAATAGCCGAATCCGGGGTGAAAGAATCCGATGCGCTGCATGTCGCGGCAGCCATAGCCGGGAATTGCGACTATTTCGTCACGACGGACGACGGGATAAAATGTCCGAACGCCCCGGTAAAAATCGTGAATCCGATGGATTTTATAAAGGATTGGAGGGATAACTGTGATAACCGACACCGTTCTCAAAGATTCCGGAATGAAACTTTTGACGGAGAAATTCGGCATGGTGGACGCTGAACGCTTTATCGCGCTCATCATCAAAGAACCGTTTGACTACACAGTATGGCACAGAGGCCAGTTCAGAGGCATGTCTGTAAGAGAAATAAGCCGCGCCGCGAAAAAATATTGTGATGAAATAAATGCCCAGGCAAGGTAGAAATCGCGCAAGCGCCGCCTGCACAGATCACTTGGCGCCAGAGTGTGTTGGAGTCAGCGGAGAACATCGAGCGGCCAACCCACGGGCGAAAACTTGCTCGGCGAGGAATAGGTCTTGACCTTGCACAAAGCATTTACGAAGAGCTTGTCATAAGCGGCAATGAGGTCTGAGGAATGATGTCTGAAGAATGAGGGATGAGGGATGAGGGATGAGACACGAGAGGGTAAAAACGAGATTTGCCCCGTCTCCCACGGGGGAGCTTCATATCGGCGGCGCCAGGACGGCGCTGTTTAATTTTCTCCTTGCCCGGGGAAGGGGAGGGCGGTTTGTTCTGCGCATCGACGACACGGACGAAGAACGCTCAAAGCCCGAATACGAGAAGCAGTTGATAGAGGACCTTCGCTGGCTGCGTCTCCATTGGGACGAGGGCCCCGGGGACGGATCTTCCGTTCCTTATCGCCAGAGCGAGCGCAGAACCTTCTACGAAGAAAATCTGCGGTCTTTGCGGAAAGAAGGCAAGGTTTATCCTTGTTTCTGCTCCGAAAAACGTTTGGAAGCCCTGCGTGGGGAGCAACATTCGCGAGGTGAGCCGCCCCGTTACGACGGCCTGTGTCGCCGCCTGACGCCTGAGGAAGCGCGGCGCAGAATCGACGGGGGAGAAATCCCGTGTTGGCGCTTCTCGCTGCCCGACGCGGCCATCGCCTTTGACGACCAGGTGCGAGGACGCCAGTCCTTTACCCCCGAGAGCATGGGAGATTTCGTGGTGGCGCGCAGCGACGGGCATCCCACGTACTTGTTCGCAAGCGTTATAGACGACCACCTCATGGAGATCACCCATATCGTCCGGGGAGACGAACACGTTCCCAATACGGCGCGCCAACAGGCAATCTTCGACGCTTTGGGCTGGGAAGCTCCGGTGTACGCCCATATTCCCATGATTTTGTCCCATGACCGGCAGAAGCTCAGCAAACGCACCGGCTCCACCCCCATACGCCGATACCGGGAAGAGGGCTACCTGCCCGAGGCGCTCTCCGCCTACCTCTCGACCCTGAGCTGGACACCTCCCGATTCTATCGAGAAAGGCTCTCTTCTGTCTCTCGACGAAACGGCGTCCGTCTTCTCCCTGTCCAGGGTCTCGGCCTCTTCGCCGATCCACGACGAGACCCACTTGAACTACTGGCAGAAAGAGGCGATGGGAAAAAGGGGCGGCGGGTTCGCCCTTGGACGCCTGAAGGAGGCCGACCCCCGCTTCGGGGCTTTTGACCCCGCGGCCTTGGAACGCCTGATCGACGACTTGCTGGAAGAACACTACACTTTGCCGTTGCTGAAAAACACCTTGAGCTTTCTGGTGGAAAAGCCGGGCGACACTGCACTTGACGTCACCGAGCCCTGGAAGAGGGAACTGATGGATGCGCTCCGTTCGGTGGATCCATGGAGCGACGAAAATCTCAACCAGGTGCTGCGCGGTTTCATGAAGGAACGCGGCTTGAAGGGGAAAGAGTTCTTTCACCCTTTGAGACTGATCTTCACGGGACAAGAGCGGGGCGCCGCCTTGCCCCTCGTCATGTGGGCGCTGGGCCGGGAAGAGGTCATGAGCCGACTGGAACGACAGTAGTGGTAAGGGTTCTTTCTATACTTTTACTTTAGCGCAGATGGCAGGATTGCAAGGTCGTTCCCGGTCCTGCTTCTCCAAAATTTTCATGGCTTCGCAGGCGGCGAGGCAGGCTTTTTCCTCTCCGCCGTCGTCCCCCCATCGGTCCAGCACCCGGTTGGCGATAACTGACAGCACAGCGCCCATGCGCATTCCGTGAAGATACCCCACCACGTACTGAGCCGCGGTCTCCATCTCGATGTTGGTGACGCGGGCCTGCTGGAGGTCGGGGATGATTTTTTCCGCAAAGCTGGGCCAGTAACCGTTTTCATCGAGAGGACGCCCTTGCCCGATGTAAAAGGACCCCACCGTATAGCTGAGCCCCAAGCCGTAGCGGAACCCGAGCTTTTCGCAGGCCTGCATGAGCGCCATGACGACGCGCGTATCCGCAAAAGCCGGAAACTCCGGCTCGATGTAGGCGATGGAGGTGCCGTCCTTGCGCACACACGCCACGGGAATGATCAGATCGTTCAGGTCGAATTCCGGAACGATGCACCCTGTGGTGCCTACCCTGATGCAGGTATGCACCCCCAGGGTCCTCAGCTCGTGGATGCAGATCTCGGAGCTGGCGCCTCCTATGCCGGTGGAGGTCGCGGCCAATTTCAATCCCTCGTAGACGCCCGTCACCGTTTTGAACTCCCGGTACGAGGCGATTTCTCTCACATCGGTCCAATTTTCAGCGATGACCCTGGTTCGCTCCGGCGCCCCGGGCAGAAGGACATACCCCGGCACGTCCCCTTGTTTCAGTTGAAGGTGATAAACGCCTTGGTTGGAGGCCGTCGGAGCGATGGCGCGGTTGGAGGCGCAGGTGATCTCGGGCATGGCGGCCTAAGAACGGGGGCTTTGCATTTGCACGATGGCAGGCCCGCGTTTTTTCGAGATGCGCTCGATTTCCTTGATCAGGGGAAGAATACGTTTGTCCGTCGCGGGGATTTTTAGCGCGTCGGAGGCGCTGATGTCTTTTTTCCAGTACTCCTTGTTTCTTTTGACGCTGATGCTCAGTATGGAACCGTCCAGGGATGCCCCAGCGAAGAACCCCTTCGTCATGGAGTAGCTGTAAATAGAGGCCTTCATACGGGCGTCGGTGGCGGCGTCTCCCCTGCGCCCCAAGGGACCGGCGGCCACGGCGACATCCGCGCCCAGCTTGCTTCTGCTCCTCAGAAACGCATCGACGCCCTCTTTGTTGTTCACCACCAGGATGAAAGCCGTCTTTTGTACGCCGATCTGGAGGCCCAAAGACCCCCCGCCCAGATTGTAGAAGCTGGGGCCGAACCACTTGCCGCGCTCTTTACGAAGAATCAGCCCTTCCCCATACTCCCCGCCGATGACAAATCCGGCCTTGATCATGGCGGGCACAAAAGCGATGGCGCGAGCGTCGCCGATGAGATCCGCCATGCTCTGCACGTCGTCCTGCTCTTCCATGTCTTTGAGGACCTCGATGGAATCCCTCACCAGACTCTCGGCTTTCGACGCCCACGCGGGCACGGCAAAAAAGTTTGCAAGCACGACGGCCGCCATGACGAAAGAAGCGAAAGCAAAAAAAGCAACGCAAAACATTTTCCCCATTCTGTTCATATCCGACACCTCCATGTAATGTTATATACGGTTATATACGGCGCATCTGAAATTTTCAGCGGTCAGGGTTTGCAGGGTTGCTTCTTCTCGAACATTTCCCGCGCGAACATTTCCAGCAGGAGACCGTGACGAAGGCCGTTGATGCTGACTCGAAAGGAGTCCGCCTTCAGGGCCTCCAGGGCGCACTGCACGATACAGGCGCTGCCGAGGACGATGTCCGCCCGTTTGGGGGGCAGGCCGGGGATCTGCATCCGCTCGGCCAGGGTGGCACTCGCGTACCGCTCCACCTGTTGGTCGATATCGGCCTTTGTCAGAAAAATTCCGCTGAGGGTCTCGGGAAGAAACACCGGAAGTCCCAACTTGACGGACGCAATGGCGACCACTCCTCCGCCCAGGCCGATAGCGGAAGAAAAAATAGCGGAAGAAAAAAATTTTCGGCAAAAGGGATACTCTGCAAGCAAGCCTCGGACGTATTTTTGGGCCGACTTCAGCGCCTTGGGCTTCACGGGGTCCGAGTCGAAAAATTTTTCGGTCAGCCGCACCGCCCCGATGGGAACGCTGATGGACTCCAAAATACGCGCGTTGGAGCCCAGAATGAACTCCGTGCTGCCGCCTCCGGAGTCGAAAACTATCACGTTTTCATCCTTTTTGCCTCTCATGTTCAAGCTGTAAATGGCCCCCAGCCAGGCCAAGCGGGCTTCTTCTTCCCCGGAAAGAATTTCGACCTCGATGCCGGTGGCCTCCCGCACCTGACGGACGAAATCCTCCGAGTTTCGAGCGGTGCGCAGCGCCATAGTCCCCACCAAGCGGGGTTTGGCTCCCCTTCTCTCCGCCAAGCACACCAAGTTTTCCACCACATAGACGCCGCGCTCTATGGCATCCTCGGCGAGGAGTCCGTGCTCCAATCCCTTCCCCAGGCGGACGACTTCGGTGGTGTCGATCAAAGTGCGTATCATCGCGCCTATCTTGCAAGCTACCCGCAGTTTGATCGAGTTGCTGCCGATATCCACGACGGCCTTCACATCTTTTTGATTTTCATGTTTTTGATTTTCATGGTTTCGATTTGCACTGCCCGGAAAAATTTTTCCAGACGTTTTTCCAGACGTTTTTTCATGCGACATTATCGATCCCTGCCCTGAAAATTTTTTGTCATTCTTCAACATCTCAATTTCTTTAAAATCTCATTCTTTAACATCTCATTCTTTAACATCGCTCGTCTCAAACTCGTCTCAAACGCGAGTTGGAGGCAGCGGGTTCGGTGAGTTGGCTGGGTTGGATGGATTGGCTGGATGAAATTTGAGGGTCGGGGGGATTTGACCGGCTGGAGTTTTTTTTCAAAACTTTTTCCCTCAGGACAAAAAACGTGGCCGTTATGGGAATCGTCAAAAGCAGGCCCGACGTTCCCGCCACGCTTTGAAGGATCTCCTGACTCACGTAGGGGTCGTTCATCAGGCCCAAGAAATTCGCGCCGGCGTTGCCGATCAAGATCGCTATGGGCAAAGACGTTCCGATGTAGGCCAGAATGAGGGTATTGATCATGCTGCCCAGGACCTCCGACCCTACCCGTATGCCCGCGGTCCAGAGACAGAGCCCCGTGATCTCGGAGTCGTACTCCACAAGCTCCGACATGGCGGCCGTTATGGATATCCCCACATCCAGCACCGCGCCCACGGAACTGATGACGACGGAGGAAAGCAGGATGCCCTTGATGTTTATTCCCGTCATGGTGGTGGCCAGCAGGGAAGCGCTCTCCCCGGCCAGGCCGGACACCTGCCAGAGTTCCACCATGAAAAATCCCAGCAGAAAAGCGCCCGAGACCCCCCCCATGCTGCCCAGCAGAACGACCACCCGGGCCTGCTTCCGATGGACCACGCAAAAAATGGTGGCGACGGCGATAAACAACACGGAGAGAAAGGCCAAGGGCACGGGAGCCATCCCTTCGACCACCAGAGGAATGAAGCCCCACAAAAGGCAGGCGATGGAAAACCCCAGCCCCAACAGGGCCTTCGCCCCGACGAGGCCGGTGAAAGCGATCAGACATCCGCAGACGAACACGATCACGCCCATCACCGAAGGTATGCGAAATACGTCCGCGATGGAATACTGCATAGTGCCGTCGTCGAAAACGTCCACGATGAGAATGTACCGGCGCCCAATTTTCAACTCCATGCCACTGTCTTCCATTTGAGTCACGGCAATGGAGAAAGTTTTTCCTTTTTGTTCTCCCGTCAAAACCTGAACCCGGACTTTCGTCTCTACGGTCCGAAAGGGCTCTCCGTCTTCTTCCTCCGGGGAAAGAATTTTCTCTTCTCCCACGTCCTCGACCTCGACGACCAGAGATTCGCTGGTGTCCCAAGTGCGCAGAGTCCAAAAATCTACGGCGGAGTAAACCGCGACCATCGACAACACCGCCAGGGCGAAGCGAAACAGGTGACCCTTGTAGTCGATATTCAAGTTGTCCATCATCTCGCCGATACCGGCCGTTGTAAAACTCAAATTTCTTCTCCTTTTCGCACTCTCACGGATATTCTTTTTTATATTTTACTGAGTGGATTCGCCCAGCGGCTTGGCATATCATAACAGACTTTTTTTCTTCAAAACGCCCCCTTCGCAATGTTACGTGTTTTTGCAGCCTCAAGATTGCTTCAAGACTGCTTCAAGCGAAAATAAACGGGACAGACGGGCAAAGATAAAAATAAAAATTTCAGGAAAAAGGAAAAGGCTAAAAGCGAAAAACATGTAGTATAATAAAGTCCAAGAGTGCCGTTACTGATAAAGTTGTTATTAGAAGCGGGAATGAAAGTGGTATTAAAAAAGTGGTAACAAAAGGTCATTATAATAGAGGTCATTAATATAAGAAGGGTTCCTTTTCTCGGGAATCTCATTTAACAGTCAAGGAGGTTGTTTCGGATGAAAAAAATCGTGTTGGCATTGTTGGTACTGGCATTTCTGAGCGTGGCAGGGGTTGCCGTCGCCGGAGGGTATTATCCCTATGGTTCTCCGTATTATTATGCTCCCCGTTATTACGCGCCTCCCTATTACGTCCCCTATTATCCTGCGCCGAGGCCCGTATACGTACCGGTTCCCTACGCCGGATACTACTACCGCCCCTGTCATTATCCTCAGCCTCGTTATTACGTTCCTCCTTGCTATTGAGAGGCTTGCTATTGAGAGACGTTGCTCCATCGGGAAAAGGGAACGTCTTCAAGGAAACGTAATATTGCACAAAGGGCTTGACTTTGTCGGTTGTGTGTTTTAGTATGGCGCATTATCAAGCAGGAAATGTGAAGTAGTTTTTGTAGTTCAAGTTCGTCTGAAAGTCTTTTGGTCAGTTCAGTCAGTCTAAAGTTTGAGTCAAAGTTGAATTTAAGATGGAGGTGAACCGTATGTTGATGTCTGCAAAAGTTACGGCAGTATACTTTTACTTTTATTTTTGGTTTACAACATGCGGGGATCCCAGTCGAATGAGGGTCGGTGCAACACTCGCCTGTTGAGCCGGATCAAATTCAAAAGACTGAGGGCTTCCTCGCAAACGCGCAGGAAGCCCTTTTTTTTATTTTATTTTTTTATTTAACGAGAGAATAAAAAAATGAATGAATAAAAAAACTGAAAGGAGGACTATCGGTTTTTACAGTGGGCTTGATTTTTACAGTGAACTTTAGGAGGATTTTTATTTTTTTATTTTTATATCGAAAAGGGGAGAAAATGTAAATGAGCATTTCATTGGCAATTTTGATCGGCTACGCGATCGTATTGAGCTTGCTGTCCTGGAAGGCCACGCAGATTCAAAAAAAGGGCAGCGGCGGCAAGGTGCTGAATTATCTACTGGCTGGGCAGAAACTGCCCACGGCGTTGGTGGCCGTCATGCTCACGGGGCTGGCCGTCGGCGGAGCTTCCACCGTAGGCGTGGCGGAGCAGGCTTATAACGTCGGTGTTTCCGCAGGATGGTACAACGGGGCTTGGGGGACGGGCGGCATCGTCGTTGGACTCATTCTGGCCGCCAAGTATCGCCGCATGAGTCACCGCACGGTCCCCGAGATGATGGGGGCCGCCTTCGGAAGCAGCGCCCGGCTGATCGGCGTCATCGCGCAGCTTTTGATCATGATGACCATCACGTCCCTCCAGTACGTGGCAGGCGGGGCTATCCTGGCCTCCATGCTGCCCGATATCTTCACGATGAACACGGGGATGCTCGCCTCCGCCATCGTCTTCATCAGCATAACCCTTACCGGCGGCTACTGGGCCAGCGGGCTGACCAACGTGGTGAACGTCATCGTCATCTATATCGGGGTGTTCGCCGCCCTCGTTTCGGGATTCGAGGGGTTCGGCGGATTGGAGGCCGTCGTGCAGGCCCTCCCCGCCAATGGAACCTGGTTCGACCCCATAGACGGGATTGGAGTGGCGATCTTCGCGGGATGGATGGCCGTGATGACCACGATGGCCTGCACGACCCAGGCTGTGGTGCAAATATCCCTGGCGGCGAAGGACGAGAAGACGGCCCGCAACGGCTTCATCATCGGCGGAATTTTGACCCTGCCCGCCGGATTTTTGTGCGCCCTTTTCGGAATCATGGCCGCCGCGAAGTTCCCCGGTCTCAGCAATCCCGCCCTCGCCCTGCCCACCATCGCGGCAAACATCAGTCCTCTGGTCGGCGGAATTTTCCTGGCCGGGCTCTGGGCCGCCGACGTTTCCACCGCCGTGGGGCTTCTGATGGGATGCTCCACTCTCTTGATCCAAGATGTGTGGAAGCGCATGGTCACCCGGACGTTCTCCCCCAACACCGAGCTTTTGTTCTCCCGCCTGACGGTTTTCCTGGTGAGCGCCTGCTCCTTGGGCCTGGCTATGACCGTGGTGGGAATTTTGAAGACCATCACCTCGGCCCTGGCCATCACCACGTCCTTCACGCTCTTGATTCTGGCGAACCTCTACGCGCCGCACCTTTGTAAAAAGTCCGCCGGATTTTGGACGATCTTGGCTTCTTTGATCGTCTGGGGCCTCTGGACCTACGTTCCCTCCAGCCGCATCGGTCCCCACCTGATCTACCTGGAGTGGATCGTATGCCTGATCGTCTTCGGACTGACTTACGTCCTCGACAGCCGACCGGCTGCGGCGCTCCTGCCGCCGGAAATCCCCAAGCCCGCTCCCGAAACCGCCGTTTCCTTCGACTGAAAAAATGGCGTGATCCTTCAAACCCGCTCCGCTCAAGCCGGAGGCCCCCTGAGCCTGAAAGGTTACAAAATGGCCGCCCCATAGATGGGCGGCTTTTTTATTGCGCCTTCACTTGCTGCGTCGGGGATTCCGTATATTTCACTTCTTTCTTGATAGTTGATGAGCGAGCAGAACGCAGTTTCCTATAAAGTAAAAGGTTTAGGGATATTTGCACAATTTTCGCGCTAAACCTTTGATTGGCATGAACAGCCGCAAAGATTCATCTTTGAGCGTCAGAAAATCGTATTTTTCATAGAAGAGTTTCGCTTTTTCGTCTTTTGCGTCCACGATGACAGCGAACGAAGCAACTTCCACGCTTACGGCAATGGCCTTTTTAAGCGCATGGAAAAGCAAAGCTCTACCATAGCCCATCCCCTGACAACTCAAATCCACAGCCAAGCGCCCAAGAAGCGTACAACCGACCTTTCTTTTGCGCGGAAGTTTTTTACCGGTCGCCGGTGGAAAGTCGTCGACCATCAAGGAATGTTGTGACAAGGTATAGTAGCCCACAACGTCAACTTGGTCTTTCGTCAAGACGAAAACAGATGACAAATTTCGCCGCACATCCTGTCCGGCCTGCTCCTTTATGTAGTTGTCGAGTTCAAGTCTGCCAGAGTTAAAGCGGCTCCTGTCGTGGATATTGTCGAGAGAACTGATAAACAGCACGGCCTAAGTCTCATCAATGATGTTCAGCGCGTCGTAGTTCTTTTTCAAAGCAAGCAAGGCGTCGGAGGGCTCGGAATCGCTTTCCAACGCTTCAATAAAAATTTTGCTATCTCTAGGGCTCAATATCATCGGTGCAATTTCGCGCATAGTCACACGGCGTTCTTTCAAAATTGCCTCAGCCCGTTCCCGGGCGACGGATACCATAAACGCGGAACGGGTTTGATTCGTGTATTTGGCTGCCGAGTCGAGGACAGTTTTTGTGTATTCGTCAATCCTGACGGTCGTCGGATAATTCGTTGCCACAGTCGTTTCGCCTACCCTTCTTATCGCAAATCTTTTAAGATAGTATAGCGAATAGCAATACACGTCAACCCAAAGATTTAAGTTCCCGAAGGAGTCTTCAGGCCACCAGAATGATCGTGCCTTCACTTGCTGTGAATGTGTTTGATGAATGCGGCTTGCAAGAAATATTTTGCAATAGTACAATGGCGCCGTCCTTCTGGTTAATCGCAATGATATTTTTTATTTTCTGTGTTTTATTTCTGTATTTTATTTTCATTGTACTTATGCAAGCCCGAATCACAGTGTCAGAAACTTTTTCAAAATTTTTACAGATTTCCCTTTTTCAAAAATAAGTGACGAACTCTTTCGAACCTGATCTTTAAGTAGTTAAAGAGAAGGTGTTGGAGAGAATGGATACTGGAAGCGAGGTGATTTTTCAAAATCGACGGCGGCAGCATGGACAAAGACAGGAAATAAGCGAAAATGAACAAAATCATGGACAAAATTTGCGCGGTTCGAGACAGCATATTATGAAATGAGGGGATAAGATGAGTGATGTAACAATCAGCATTATCGGCATTGTCGTTGGTTTAGGGCTTGTGTTGTACATGATCATGAAGGGCGTCAATATTTTCGTCATCGCCCTCCTTTGTTCGAGCATCGTGGCCCTGTCGGGAGGCATCAACCTTTACACGGCGCTCAAAACTCATTACATGAGCGGGTTTGTCGGTTTCATGCAGGCCAACTATCTCATCTTCCTCGGGGGAACCCTGCTGGGCAAGATAATGGAGACGACCAACGGCGCCAAGGCCATCGCTCAACTTTTCATCAAGCTCTTCGGCAAGGACAAGGCCGTCATCTCGGTTCCCCTCGCCTGCGGCATTCTCGGCTATGGCGGGGTCAGCGCCTTTGTCATCAGCTTCTGCGTGTTTCCCATTGCGCTTCAAATATTCAAAGAAGCGGATCTTCCCAGACGCTTCATCCCTGCGGCCCTGACCTTCGGCTGCTCCACCTTCGCCATGATCGCGCCGGGCGCGCCCCAGATCCACAACGCGATTCCGGTCAACGCTCTCAACAAAATTTTGGAGGGCACCGGCACTTCTATAGGCTTGATGTCCGGTATGGTGGTGGGCTTTATCTCCTGCGGCGTTATGCTTCTCGTCGGCTGTCTGTGGCTGTTTCATATCGTGGGAAGCGCCAAAAAGGGAGGGGAACACTTCGTTGCCAAGTCGATGGACGTGTTCAAAACCGACGACGAGAAATTGCCCAACGGTTTCCTCGCTCTGATCCCCCTGATCGTAACCATCCTGATCATCAACATCAAAGTCGACAACCAGCCCATAGTTCAACTGGAATCCGGCCTGTTCTTGGGCTCCCTGCTGGCGTGGATACTGATGAACAAGTACCAGGACAACGGCAAATTGCTGGGCAATCTGGGAGACACCTGCAAAAATTCTATGGTCGCGATCGCCAACACCTGCGCGGTGGTGGGCTTCGGCACGGTGGTTCAGCAGGCGAAAGCGTTTCCCGTGATTCTCAACGCCGTGCTCAACATTCCCGGACCTCCCCTTGTGGGGGTCGCCGTGGCCATGAACGTCATCGCGGGCATTTGCGGTTCCGCCTCGGGCGGCCTCGCCATAGCCACCCCGCTGATCGCTCCGGCCTATCTGGCGAGGGGGATCTCGGCCGCTATTATGCACAGGACCCTGGCCATCGCGTCGTCGGCCTTGGATTCGCTGCCGCACAACGGTTACATCGTCACCGTCACGAACGGTATTTGCAATGAAACCCACAAAGACGCCTACGGAGCGGTGTTCAAGCTGACGGTGATCACCCCCTTGATCGGCACCGTGGTCGCCGTCGTCCTGTTCACCCTGTTCCCCACTCTGCCATAGAAGGCAAATGCAACCTGCAAGCAAGAATCATCCCTGACTCCAATCTAATCCAATGCAACGCCAATGAAAACGCCAATGAAACGGAGGAAACGCAATGAGTAAAGTCGTATCTGCCGAATACGCGGTATCTCTGATAAAGGACAAGACGACCCTGGGCGTGGGGGGGTTCGTGGGCTCCGGCATACCGGAGGAACTCCTGTCCGCCCTTCAAAAAAGATATCTGGAGACCCGGAGCCCCAAGGATTTGACGCTTTTCCACTGCGCCGCCGTGGGAGACGGAAAGGACAAGGGCACCAACCATGTGGGGATCGAGGGCCTGGTGAAGAAGCTGATCTGCGCCCACATCGGCCTGGAGCCGGAGCTGAACAAGCTGACCGTCGCCAATAAACTGGCCGCTTACATGATTCCCCAGGGCGTCACCTGCCACCTGCTCCGCGCCATCGCGGGCAAAAAACCCGGGGTTCTGACCCACGTCGGCCTGAAGACTTTCGCCGACCCTCGGCTGGAGGGCTGCAAGGCCAACCAGGCGGCCGTCGATTCCGGCGAGGAGATCGTTTCTCTCATTCAAATAGACGGGAAGGATTATCTGCTCTACAAATCCTTCCCCATCGATATCTGCTTCATCAAGGGCTCTTTCGGCGACGAGAACGGAAATATCTCTCTCGAAAGGGAGTCTGTTCGCTCCGACCAGCTCGAGATGGCCGTGGCGGTCCGCAACCACGGAGGCATCGTGATCGCCGAGGTGGAGAAGGTGGTCGCGGGGGGCAGTTTGGACCCGAGGAACGTCGTGGTTCACAGCTCGATGGTGGACTATGTGGTGGAGGCGACCGTCGAGAAAAACTGGCACACCTGGGCATCCCAGTCCTACCGGCCGGAGCTTTCCGGGGAAATAGAGATCCCTCTGGACGCGATCCCCGTTATGAAGCTGGACCATCGCAAAGTTTGCGGAAGGCGCGGCGCCTTCGAACTCAAAAAAGGCAAGCTGGTGAACCTGGGCATAGGTATTCCCGACGCCGTTGCGGCCGTAGCCAGCGAGGAGGGGTTCGCCGGGGATATCACCCTCTCCATCGAGTCCGGCGTGTTGGGCGGAGTGCCCCTGGGGGGCCTCGGAATAGGCGCCACCATAGGCCCGGAGGCCATCTACAAACAGCCCGATATCTTCGACGTCTACGACGGCGGAGGTCTCGATATGACTTTCCTGGGCGCTGCCGAAATCGACGCGAAGGGCAACGTCAACGTGTCCAAGTTCGCGGGAAGAGTGGTAGGCCCGGGAGGCTTCGTCAATATTTCTCAAAACGCGAAAAAAGTCTGTTTCACGGGCACATTTACGGCGGGGAAGCTGGAGACCAAAATCGAGAACGGCAAACTGACCATCGTCAAAGAGGGGACGGGGGTCAAGTTCATCAATAAAATCGAGCAGGTCACGTTTTCCGCCGAGTACGCCGCCGAAACGGGGCAAGAAGTGTTGTATATCACCGAAAGGGCCGTATTCAAGCTCACAAAAAACGGCATCATGCTCACCGAGATCGCTCCGGGAGTCGACTTGGAAAAAGACATTCTGGCCCACATGGAATTCAAGCCCCTCATTGCGGAGAAATTGAAGCTGATGGACGAAAGGATTTTCAAGGACGAAAAAATGGGTCTTACTATATAACGAGTATACAACGAGCATATAACGAGACACGCCGAAAACCGACACTCTAACGAGAGCGTGTTCTTTTGGGGTAAACAGGGGGGCGACCCCCTGAGCCCCAAATTTTTTCCCATTTTTCTTCGGCTGTTCTTTTAGCTATTCTGAGGCAAACCCGACGGGCGTTTGTTTTTCTACGGACGAAACGCGTTCGCCCCGACTCCGGCGAGATGCCGGGCGCTGCTCCAAAAATCCGATGGAGTCGAAAAAATCTTTGAAAATTTCGGCGAGTTGGCCGGTCTCGACGAGAAAGGCGTCGTGCCCAATGTCGCTTCGCAGCTCCCTGTAGGAGGCGCGCACGCCAACGTCCGTGGCCGCATCCACCACCTCCTGAACTTGCCAGGGCGGGAAGAGGATGTCGCTGTTGATCCCCACCGCCAGAAAAGGTTTTTTGCGCATGGGCTCCAGCGCGGCCTCGGCGTCGGCGTATCCTTTCGCCAGGTCGTGGAGGTCCATCATCTTCGTGAGGTAAAGATAGCAGTTCGCGTCGAAACGCCGCGTCAAAAGTTTTCCCTGGTGCATAAGGTAACTTTCCACGTCGAAGCGCCCTCCCCATTCGTCGATGTTGTGGGAGGCTCTCATGTGCCGTCGGACAAAGGACTCCTCGCTGCGGTAGGTGATCATGGCCAGCATACGGGCGTTGAAGAGGCCGTCCACAGGGCCTCTCCCGGGATAGTAGTTGCCGTCGAGCCACTGGGGGTCCGACGTGATAGCGCGGCGCTGGACTCCGTTCAGGGCGATGGCCTGAGGGTAAAGCCGCAGCGGCGCGGCGATGGAGATGCCGAAGTCCATCGTAGCGCCGAACTGAGACATCCATTCCAGCGCAATCATCGCCCCCAGAGACCCGCCTATGACCCCCGCCACCCGAGGGATGCCCAAAGCATCCAGGGTCATCTTCTGGGAATGGGCGATGTCGCGGGGATCTACAAGGGGGAAATGCATTCCCCAGGGGCGGTGCGTGCCGGGTTCGATGTCGGTGGGGGCGGAGCTTCCGTAAGGGCTGCAGAGGTTGTTGCAACAGACGACGCACAGCTTATCGGTGTCCAAAACGCCACCCGGCCGTACCAAGGGATCCCACCAGGCTTCGGGGAGATCGGAAACGGATTCTCCCGCCACGTGATGGCTGCCCGTCAACGCGTGACACACGACGACGACGTTGGACCCGTCGGAACGCGGCGTTCCGTTGATGGAATAAGCGACACGGGCTTGCTTCAAAATTTTCCCCGAGTGAAGCACCAATTCAGGAAGCAGGACCGAGCCGAATCGTTCGGACATAGTATCTTGCGCTCTCCTCTGTAAGGGTTGCAGTTGTAAAGGTTGCCGTTGCAATGGTTGTAATAAATTTAAACGTTTACAAATTTCTCAGGCTTTCGCCAGGGCGTTCTCGATGTCGGCCAGGATGTCGTCGATGTGTTCGATGCCGATGGAGAGCCTCACCAATTCGGGAGGAAGGCCCCCGGCCCTCTGCTGCTCCTCTGTCAGTTGGCTGTGGGACGTACTCGCCGGATGAAGGGCCAAGGATTTGGCGTCGCCGACATTGGCCAAGTGGCTGAAAAGCTCCAAGGCCTCGATGAACCGCGCGCCCGCCTCCACGCCTCCCTTGACCCCGAAGACCACCATGCCGCCGAAACCTTTCTTGAGGTATTTCGACGCGGTGGGGTAGGTGGGGTCATTTTTGAGCCCGGGGAACCGCACCCACTCCACTTTGGGGTGGGAGGACAGATACTCGGCGACCTTCGCGGCGTTCTCCACGTGGCGGTCCATCCTGAAGGGGAGCGTTTCCAAACCCTGGAGGAAAATCCAGGCATTGTCCGGGGACAAGCAAGCCCCCAAGTTGCGGAGGGGAACGGTGCGCACCCGCAGGGCATAGGCGATGGGGCTCAGGGCCTCCGGCAGGTCGTGGGCCCAGCGCAGTCCGTGGTAGTTGGGGTCCGGTTCGTTGAGCAGCGGAAACTTCTTGTTGCCCTTCCAGTTGAATTTACCGGAGTCCGTGACGATGCCCCCGATGGCCGTCCCGTGCCCGCCGATCCACTTCGTCAGAGAATTGACCACGATGTCCGCCCCATGTTCGATGGAGCGCAGAAGGTAGGGAGTGGTGAAGGTCGCGTCCACAATCAGGGGGATCTCCGCCTCGTGGGCGATCTTCGCGACCTCGGCCACGTCGGTCACGTCGAGGGCGGGGTTGCCGATGGTCTCGATGTAGAGGGCCTTCGTTTTGGGAGTGATGACTTTTTTGAAGTTCTTGGGGTCACGGGCGTCCACAAAATTCACCTTGATGCCGAATTGGGGGAAAATGGCGTCGAACATGGTGTAGGTTCCGCCGTAGAGGTTCGTGCCGGAGACGATCTCGTCGCCTACCTGGGCCAGAGTCGCGATGGCGTAATGGACCGCGCTCGTCCCCGAAGCCGTCGCCACGGACGCCGCCCCGCCCTCCAGCAAAGTCACCCGCTGCTCCAGCGTGTCCACAGTGGGGTTCGTCAGCCGGCTGTAGATGTTGCCCAGCTCCCTCAGGCCGAAAAGATCGGCCCCGTGCTTCACGCTTTTGAATACGAAAGAACTCGTCCTGCTGATCGGTACTCCCCGTGACAACGTAGCAGGGTCGGGCTCCTGCCCTCCGTGAATCGCCAATGTTTCGAAATGCCAGTTCTTACCCATTTCATTTCCTCCTATGAATAGTATTTGAACAAAATTGAACAAAAAAAAACGGGGACCCCCTCTGCAGGGACCCCCGTCACTCGAGCGCACAGACCGGTCAGACGCCGATCGCTCCAGGCGATGATCCGCAGTCCATGCACATCATCATGCTCATCGCGAACCGAGCTTCAAATACCCGCGCACATAACACAACCTGTGTGAACATATTCGGACCCTCCTTTTGGCGAAACAATAAATTGCTGAATGATCTACCCAATTGTCCTAAATTTTCCAAATTTCCCAGCGCGATCTCACACTATTTACAGCAATTTATCTACATTCTATTCTTGCTTATTGGACGAATTTTAATTTAATTGCTATGTTCTGTCAAGTAGCAACCCATATCCGGGGCAAACGTCTTGGAAACCAACATAAATACCTCGAATGTAAAACTAAATGCAACCTGGGCGACAAGTGTAGCTGCGATAAATCGTGCAAAAGGGTCGATAAAAGCCTGTTACAAGTGAGCAAGTCTTTATAAAATTCTAACTTTTGAGGCAAAAGCTATATTCTAAGAAGCAGCAACGAAATTCCTTCCACATATGTAATTAGGAAAAGCGCGACCAGAAGGGCAAGTATATAAGGAATGATCCCTTTAAGGATTGCCTCCAACTTTATCCCGCTCAGATTACAAGCAACGTAGAGACATGCCCCTACGGGTGGAGTGATCTGCCCTACGGCTAAATTAACTATCATGATGATCCCGATGTGTATCGCATTGACTCCCACATTAGTCAAAACCGGCAAAAGTATTGGAGTCAACAACACAATAGCAGCAGATGGATTAAGAAAACATCCTGCTACGAGAAGGATCAGATTGAAGAGCAGCAGGAGAAGATACTTATTGTGGGTTATGCTTAAAAGTACCTGTGCAATGGCTTGTGGAATTCTTTGACTTGTGAGTATCCATCCAAAATAATTTGCAGTAGCCATGATGAACATAATTACCGCTGTACCGCACGCCGAGTCGAGAAGTATTTTCGGAAGGTCAGTAAATTCCATTTCTCTGTATATGAAGAGCCCTACAAAAAGGCCGTAAAAAACGGCTACAGAAGCAGCTTCCGTTGGAGTGAACATCCCGGAGTAAATACCTCCCAAGATGATAACTGGCATCATTATTGCCCACAGGCTATTTAACATTTTTTTAATGCCGCTGTCATTTGTCGATCCTTCCCAGACTTGTTTGATACCATTACGCTTCGCGTACAAGTAAGCGATGACCATCATAACTAAGCCCATAAGAATTCCCGGCATAAAACCCGCGAGAAACATTTGACTTATAGAAGCATTGGCAAGGACTCCATAGATGACCATAGGCACACTAGGTGGGATAACTTGTCCAACTGTTCCCGCTGCGGCGACCGTCGCTGCGGCAAAGGTTTCTCCATAGCCCTGTTTTTTCATCGAAGGCACCATGACTGATCCGATGGCAGCCGTTGTGGCGGGACTGGAACCCGATATTGCAGCAAAGATCATAGAGGCGAAGATGGATACCATCGCCAGACCACCTGTGACCTTGCCAATACAGGTCATCGCAAAATCTACTAAACGCTTTGAGATTCCTCCCGTGCTCATGATGTTGCCCGCGAGAACAAAAAACGGAATTGCCATGAGGGGGAAGGAATCGACTCCTTTGAACATCGTTTGTGTCCCTATTATCAGCGGAATATTGCTACCACACATGAGCGCGACGACTGCCGAAAATCCTAGGCAAACAGCAATCGGAACGCCGATGATGAGCGCAAAAAAGAAAGAACAAAACAGAAGGAGCGTCATTTCCCCCCCCCGCCTTTCAACGAAACGAGGTTTTTGAGGCCTTCATTTGCATAATAGAGCATCATAAAGAAACTTCCCACTGCTATGCCTAAGTAAGGATAGAACATGGAAATTTCCATTGCTGGAGAAAATTGAATCCACATTCTCGGTGCCATACTAAGGGTATAGTAGAATGTGATCGCAAAAAAAAATACCGTAATGAGGTTCGAGAAAAATTGTAGCAGATCCTTTCCAAGTCGTGGCAAAGCATCCCGTAGCATCTCCATTCCAACATGATTTCCGCGTTTGGCAGCTGTTATAGCTCCAAGGAATGAAACCCAGACAAAAAGATACCGTGCAGATTCTTCGGACCATGAGAGAGGTGCTTTGAAGCAATAACGCCATATTACCTGCATAAAAATAATAAGGGTCATTCCGCCGAACATAGCGGACAGTATCCAAGTCAGGATAATATCCAATTTTTCGAAAAGGCAATCCATGTGTCTTATCAAGAAATTCACCTCTTTCTGCAAAAACTAGATAATCCGGAACTTTGTACCTACACAAAATTCCGGATTACCGCCGCTTTATTTTGTGGCAAGTATCTGCTCTATTAACTCTCCAAAATCTCCTTTGTAGTTGTCATATACAGGTTTCACCGCATCTCGAAACGATTCGAGGTTTGGAGTTGTCACCGCGACGCCCTGTTCTTTGATTTGTTCTAAGAAGCTAGATTCTAAGTCTGCGGATAGTTTTCGCTGCATTTCACCAGCTTCCGCCGCCGCTTTCAAAATAGCATCCTTCTGCGTTTGGGAAAAACTGTCAAACAGATCCTTTCGAATAAGCAAGGGTTCTGTGGTATATATATGGTTTGAAATGGCAAAATGAGTCTGAACTTCATAAAGCTTATAGGCGATCATGTGCCCATTCGGATTTTCCTGCCCATCCACGGTTTTAAGCTGTAGAGCCGCAAACAATTCATTGAAAGCCATTGGAGTAGGTATTGCACCAAGGGCCTCGAACGTCGAAATATACACCTTACTTTCTGGAACTCTGATTTTGAGCCCCTTTAAATCTGTGGCAGAATGAATAGGGCCTTTGGAGTTGCTAATATTTCTAAACCCATTGTCCCAATAGTAGAGCAACTTCAAATTTTTTTCTTCCAATTTTTTTGCCAACGTTGCCCCAATCGCACCATCAAGAACTTTGAAAGCTACGTTTCTGTTGGGGAATAGGAACGGCATATCCAGAACACCGAAAGCCTTCTCAAAATTAGTGATAGACATCGAAGATTCCAAGGCTATGTCTATAGTTCCAAATTGAACGGCCTCAACCGCCTGTCTGCCCGATGCCAATTCATTATTGGGGAATATGTCTATCAGTATTGTGTTATCGGAATATTTGGCAACCCGCTCTTTAAACTCTAAAGCTCCTTTGTGGTAAGGGTGATCAAGCGGACCTTGATGGTGCATTTTGAGAGAAAATATCTGGTCTGCCGCAAATGTGCCAATGGGGAACAACATTATGAAAACAGCCACACACGAAATTTTAAAAAATTTTCTTAACATGAACCCTTCCTCCGTTTCCGTTTATTGGTCAATAACAGAACCATCGATATGAAGTCTTGTTTCGATTTTTCTGCGATCGAACGGGAATTTTTCTTCAGCCCCTGGAACAAGTTCAACCCCAATACCAGGGGCATCTGGGATGAGGATGAAACCGTTCTCGCACTTTAAAGTACTTTTTACCACATCCTTCTGGTGGAATTTGTTATTGTGTTGAGATCCGACTTTGCCGTCAACGAATCGTTCTGTCGCTGCGCCGCGGTCATCACCTGGAAACTCTTGTAAAGCGAAATTTGGGATACACGCCGCAATCTGTATGCACGCTGCCGTGCTAACAGGACTAAGAGGATTATGTGGTACAACTCCAACTTCGTTGGCTTCAGCAAGTGCGGCGATTTTTTTTGCTCCGGTTATGCCTCCACACATGCAAACATCAGGCCTGACGTAAGAGACGGCATTACGTCTCAACAGAAGTTCAAATTCTTGTGGGGTATGAAGGCGTTCGCCTGTAGCAATAGGGATATGGATTTTATCGGCTATTGCCGCCATAGCATCAAAATTATCCGGCGTGGTCGGATCCTCAAAAAAGTAAGGGTGATATTTTTCAATTTCTCTGGCAAGAACTATGGCCTCAGCTGGCTTCATTTGCCGATGGATTTCGATGCAAAGGTCAACATCGTCCCCAACAGCTTCTCTGTATTGCCGTACACGGTCGGTAGCTCGCCCTATCCTTTGAGCGTGAGTTTCAAAATAAGATTTGCTGCGTGGTTCATCCAAGAAAGGAGTTAGATGACCGATCGCCGTAAATCCTTTCTTTTTCGCGTCTATACAATTTTGAACGAGCTCTTCGGTAGTTTGTCCACCCACATGATAATATACACGCGCTTTGTCACGACATTTGCCACCCAAGAGTTGATATACCGGTACACCGAGAAATTTTCCGGCAATATCCCAAAGAGCGATATCAAGGGCGCTCAAAGCTCCCATAATAGCGGCTCCCCTGAAATGATAAGCGCGGTACATATATTGCCAATGATGCTCTATTCTAAGCGGGTTTTGGCCGATCAAATATTGACCCAAGGAATTGATAGCTTCTCGCGAAGCATCAAGAAACGCCCATGTTCCAGATTCGCCAAGACCGACAATCCCTTCGTCAGTATGCACCTCAGCAAACAAAAAACGATTGACTCCTATAGCTTTCACCTTGGTAATCTTCACTCTTATCCCTCCTCGCGTCTCACTTTTCCAAAATCACACCTTCCTGAGTTCAATCTGAGTTCAAATTTTGTGATAAGTATCGCATTGAAGCTTCCTCCTTTTCATGACTTTCGAACTTTAAATGGTACTTGGTTGGAGGTAGGGCCAATTTTAAAAAACACAAACACAAACACAAACACAAACACAAACACAAACACAAACACAAACACAATACTACATGTCCTTTAAATATCTTTACTTCAAAATCAACTGTACTCCCTTGAGGTGTGCTTTTACCAGCTTCGCAGCTTTATCTGCCTTGCCATTTTGTATTGCTTTCAGAATATTGGTATGATCTTCGTGTCGACTGGTAGCGTTTAATACCGTACACCCATTTTTCTTCCAAAAATCTTTCCAGATTGTTGCGATGTTGAAGTAAAAGCCATATAGGAGAGAATTTCCAATAAGTCTAACTATTTCTGTCTCAAAATCAATATTAGGAAGATCACTCGTATCATTCATTTTGTCTTTTTCTCGTTCTCGCAAAATAATATTTTCTAATTCAGATAAATTAACACTTTTTTTGCTTGAAGCCAACAGCGTAGCGGAATATATTTCAACCATTTCACGTATTTGTAAGATTTGTTCGAGAAAACCAGCATCAAACTCACATTTTTCAATCGTGAATCCACTTACATCGCTAACATAAGTACCTGCCCCATGCGATATACGTATATACCCTTGGGATTGCATACTCTTGAATGCTTCTCTTACCGAATTTCTACTCACGTCAAGCGTCTTTGCCAAATCGCGTTCAGATGGTAATCTATCTCCCGGGGTCAAGCTATTAGAGATGATATAACTCTTTATAAGATTGATTATCGCATCATGGACAACAACCCTCTTTATTGGTGCAAGTTCCAAAAAAACATCTCTCCCCAAAATAGATTACGCAAATAAACATCCCAAACAATAATAAAAATATCTTAAATTCTTTATCCTGTCAAGAACCTTAATCCCAAAATGGGAACAAATTCAACACTACATCGTTACAGTACAGTGGGGGAGGGGTGTAGAATAGATAAAACAGAGGCGAGTAGGTTGCGAGAAGATTTTTTCAGGGTAGAAAAATAACTGCCGATTGCGGCGAATGCTTCCAAGCTTCG
>JAISLU010000112.1 GCA_031277095.1 Synergistaceae bacterium | reverse complement strand
CGTGAGCGTGGCTCAATTTTGCCGTACAGGTGGCTCAATCTCAACCGTGACGATGGCTCAATTTCCCCGTGACAGTGGCTCACCCTCAACCGTACACCTGGCTCTCTTCAACCGGAATGCTGGCTCTTTGAGACCGTAGTATTCAAAATTTTAGAACTTTGAACTCTCAAGCTCTTTACGATTCCTTTAATTTTTATAACTTTATCGTTTTATCCCGACACGCTCCTAGCCAGAGGATCGGTGTTATCATTATCCTCGAAGCGGGCCTCAGCTTTTTGAACGTGGGAATTCAGCCTCCAGCGCCATCCTGGGGAAACATGATCGCCTCGGGACGTACCTCCAAAATTCCCGGAATTTTTTATAGGTATTTCGCAAAATATAATGATAGCATGATTTTATGAGAATAAGGCTTACCTATAATTTTTTAATTTATAGGTACATAAAAAATTTCCAAATACATGCCACAACTTTATTTCTTTAAATACCTATAAATTTTCGGGGGAATTTAGGGTACCTACATTAGGAAGCAATCCACCCGACCCAGTTAAGAAAGGATGGAACGATGAGTTCTATTTTGTCGCAAACCCAAAGCGTCTGTCCGATTTGCCGCCGCCCTCTGGCGGCGTCTTATATCGAGGAGGGGGGGCGGGTCTATTTTCGCAAGACCTGTCCTCTATGCGGGGATTTTTCGGTTCGGGCCGCCCCGGACGCCCAAAAGTTTTCCGCTTGGATTTCCGCGCCTGTGGTGAACATCCCGCCCAAAACGGCGTTGACCCGGGGGCGGGAAGGAGAGTGTCCGCTGCATTGCGGAACCTGCGACCGGCATCTGCAGACGGCGTGCTGCGTGTTGTTGGACGTGACGGACCGCTGCAATCGGCGCTGCCCCTGGTGTTTCGCCCGGGCGGAGATGGACGGGACGACGGAGAACGATCCTCCGCTCCCCGTGATCGAAAGCTGGTATGATAAGCTGCTGGAGCTTGGAGAAGAACGGGCGTTCAACATCCAGCTTTCGGGCGGCGAGCCCACGGTGCGCGACGATCTGCCGGAGATCGTGTCCATGGGCCGCGAAAAGGGATTCGAGTACATCCAACTCAACACCAACGGGCGGCGCATTGCTCGGGAGGAAGGCTACGCCCGGCTGCTGCGGGAATCCGGCGTGTCGGTGGCCTTTTTGCAGTTCGACGGGCTACGCGAGGAGACCTACCGGGTTCTCAGGGGCGACCCCCCGAGGGGCGAGCGGCAGTTCGCGGAAAAGCTGAACGCTGTGGAGAATTGCCGAAAAGCGCGTCTGCCGGTGACCCTCGTACCCACGTTAGTGAAGAACGTCAACTTCGACGAGATCGGGGCGATGATCCGTTTTATGCTCGACAACCTCGACGTGGTAAAGGGGATCCATTTTCAGCCGGCCAGCTTTTTCGGGCGACACCCCGATCAAGTTTCCGGCCATAAGGGAAAAAACGCCTCGAAAGCCGATCTCCAAAAGAGCTCGGAGCAAGAGAGCCCGGAGCGCGTCACCCTGTTCGATGTCATGAAGGCGATCGAGGAGCAGACGGATGGCCTCTTCCGGGAGGAGGATCTTCTGCCCATCGCCACGGGCCATCCGCTGTGCTGTTTCAGCGGCAGTTTTCTGCGTCAGAGGGGAGGCCGGGTGCAAAGCCTGATGAGCGTGGAGCAGAGAGAACAAGGTATTTCCTGTTGTTGTGGGGGGACGGACCCTCTCGGCGTGATCCGCAAAGACCGAGATTTCGTTTTGCGCAAGTGGCAGATCGGGAGTGCGAAAAAAAACGACGGGAGCTGCTGCGGACCGAGCGCCGGCAAAGCGGCCGAGGCGGACGGGCCTATGAGCCTGGATAGCTTTCTCGACTACCTGGAAAGCAACCGCTTTACCCTCACCGGCATGGCTTTCCAAGACGGCGGCAACCTGGACGCCGAGCGGCTGAAACGCTGCCGCGTGCAGGTGCTGACAAAGGATGAGCGGCTGATCCCGTTCTGCGCCTACAACAGCTTGTATAGGGTGTAATCGGAGGAAGGTAAAAAAGGGAAGGTAAAAAAGATGGGCGAGTTGGAAGAGAAGATACTGAGGGAAATGCAAAGGGGTTTTCATTGCAGTCAGGTCATGATGCGGCTGTCTATGGAGATGCGCGGAATCGACGATCCTTTCACGATCCGCGCCCTTGGCGCGCTGGGTGGAGGCATGGCCAGTCAACGCGCCTGCGGTACGTTGACTGGAGGGGCCTGTGTGCTGTCGAGCTATTTTCCCAGGGGCGAAGGAGAACCCGAACCCGACGGTTACAAAGAACTGGTCAGAGAGTTCGTGAACTGGTTCGAGGGCGAAAACGGCAGCCTAGAGTGCGGCGACCTGGTGGAAAACGATAGAATGACAAGATTGGCGTTTTGTCCCGGCCTGATGGCGAAGTCCTTTGAAAAAATCGTAGAAATGCTCGAAGACCATAACATCGACCCGAGCCGATAGGGAAAAGGCTTGAAAGGGAAAAGGCTTGAAAGAGAAAAGGGTTGAAAGGATCGGAAGATGGATTTTTTGGGACCTGAGCTGACGGATTCCCTCTTGGGGCTCTGCCCCCCATCCAGGGAGGCCCGGTTGTTGGATGTGGGCTGCGGAAAGGGACGAACCGTAAGGCTCTTGAACGAAAGAGAAAGGGGGCTTCAGGCTTGGGGCGTGGACCTGACGCCGGGGAGGGGGGATCGTCTGTTGTCCGGCGACGCGGCGCAGCTTCCCTTCGGCCCGTCTTCTTTTGAGGGCGTCCTGTTCGAGTGCAGCCTTTCCGTAATACGCGACCCGGACGCAGCGCTGCGGGAGGCGGCCCGTGTGCTGGTCCCTGACGGGATCTTATATGTGGCCGACCTCTACGCTCTTGAGGAACCCAAGGAACTCTCGGCGACTCTAGGACGGGCAGAACGCTGGGAAACGCTGCTTCGTCGCTTTTCCGGCGCGGGATTCCGGCTTCTGGGTTTCGAGGATCGAAGCGCGGCGCTGATTTCTCTCTGGGCGACTCTTCTTTTCGAGGGAGCTGTGGACTGCCGCCTGCCATCGGGTTTCCGAGCCGGATATTTTCTCGCGGCTCTGGAGAAGCGTCGTCTTTCCAGTTAAAAAGTTCGAGCATGTACCATCGCGGCAAAAGCGGGGGGCGGGGAAAGGGAAGGAGCGCCCCCCGCTTTTCTCTTTTCCAGTCTTAAACTCCGTACTTTGCGGTATCCTTCACCGTCTCGAACAGAATGGCGCCTTGTTTGACGAGGACATCCTGCAGGTCTTTCACTTGGTTCTCAAGCTGCCTCGGAGTGACGTTCTTTTTCACGCAAAGAGCCGCCGCGGCTCCCGCCGCTTGTCCCGTCACCATTGTCTGATGCAGGTAGCGCAAATAAGCCGGACGATCCGTGGATACGCACTTCCCGGCCGCGAGCAGGTTCTCGATTTTTTTCGGCACCAGACAGCGATAGGGGATGTCGTAGGAGCCGCCGTCTTTGGTGATCGTCATGTCCGCCCTGTCTTCGGCGCAGACATTCAGAGTATCCAAAGAGGCTACGTGATAGCCGCCGGCCTTGAAGGAGCTCTTGCCTATCGTGTCGGGGAACTGGCGGGTCTCGTACACGTCTTCTTTAGTCAGCACGTAATCGCCGACAATGCGAGGGCCTTCGCGCAAACGAAGTTCTGTGCAGACTTTCGTGATGTAGGCGTTTTCAAATCCGGGCACGTATTTTTTGAAGAACCGCCAAGCAATCATATTCTGTTTGCGGCACTCGACCATGCACTTCGTCAGGTCCCAGGCGTCGGTAGGGGAGAGTTCCCCCACCTGAGAGGAGTGCTGGAAGTGGGCTTGTATGTGTCCGCCTTCTTTCGGCGTCAGGAAGAACCCGGCCCCGGAATACGGATGCCAGTCGTTGTTGGCCAGGGCGATGTCGCGCAGCTCGTAGAAGCCCATGATCTCCCCCAGTTCCTTGATGTCGTAACATCTCCTGTACATCTCGCGGACATCTTCCTCGGTGTTCTTGTCATCGTATGGGTACATGAGCTGTTTGTGCGAGAATTGTTCCGGATGGCTGCGGATGTACTGCAGCAACTTGTCCCAGTCGATCCCGTCCACCGTAAAAGCCAGAGTGTGAGGCTGGATCTTTTCCTTCGGGACCATCGCCATTTCGCAGCCCGCCTGAATGGCGACGTATCCCTCGCCGGTGCAGTCGATCAGGACTTTCCCCTTGATCTCGTTGCGCCCGTTGGCGTTTTCGACCGCAATCCCGTTCACCTTGTCCCCGTCTTTCGTCACGCCGACGACCAAAGTATCCAGGAGAAGCTCCACGCCCTCCTCGTCCATCATTTCGAACATCAGCGCCGTCCACCAGTCGGGGTCCACGTACTCGAACGTATAGGCGCCGCGCATCCTCACCTTATAACCATAATGAGGCAAGGCATGACCCGAGCGGTAAAGTCTTTCGTAGGTCTCCTGTACGATTCCCCCCACGTCCCGCTCGCCTTTGTGGTTATGCAAACGGGCATAAGCGAAACCAGGAGGACCCGAAACGCTCATCTGACCTCCAAGGGTCCCGATGCGTTCCACCAACAGGGTTTTTGCCCCACCTCGCGCGGAGGCGATCGCCGCAGCCACTCCCGCGGTTCCGCCGCCGCACACGATAACATCATATAACGTACTGTAACTCATCGAATATATTTCCTCCTCTTTTAATTTCCGCACAAACCGGCAAATTCATATAGTGAATTAAGATAAAAAGCCTAAAGTTAGAATAGCTAAAAACAAGTCAATTGCTCTATTGAGCGCGTGTAAATTCAAAGTTTTTTAAGTTAAACGGCTATATCTGTGTCTTTTGTCCCGTCAACATCCCCTCTTCCTTTTTTTCTTTTTTTTTCGCTTTTATTTTTTCCCAAGACGACTTCATGTCGGGAAAGAGCAAAACCGTCAGCAGAACGACACCGGTGAGATTGACCAGCATACTCGTCGGCCAGAGGATGCCCACGGAAATCGCCACGAGCGCCGACCTCCGCCACATGGCTACGGGATGCTGCCAATATCCCGACAAAGCGATACAGACGGCAAATATCGCGTAGGCGCACAGCGCTGTGTCTGCCAGGATGTCCTTTATGGGCCCTTCCAACACCAGAGTGGGCTGAAAACAGAACACGAAAGGAACGATGTAGGCCGCGATCGCCAGACGGAAGGACGTGATGCCCACCTTGGTGGGATTGGCTCCGGCCAGAGGAGCCGCCGCGAAACAGGAAACCGCCACCGGCGGCGTGATATTGGAAATGACGGAGAAATAGAACACGAACATGTGCGCCGCCATCTC
>JAISLU010000033.1 GCA_031277095.1 Synergistaceae bacterium | reverse complement strand
TCGTCATCATAATAATTTTCCGACAACTCTTGAAGTTGTCTGTATCGTTCCGCTCCCCATTCATCCACAGGCGTATTTCGCAGTTCACGAATCAAACGGGCACGCCCTTCGAGAGTCTTATTTCCAGGATGTTTAAACCGGGCATTGACTTTATCGAGACTGCTTTTCATGCGTTTTTTGATACTCTCTACAGCTTCCGCTTTGGTCTTAAATCCCTTTCTGTCATTATCCCCGGCGTAATATTTCCCGTCTTCGCCCTGGTTGACAATGATAAAGCGCCCGTCGTCCGCCTCGACCTTCGCCGAATCCGCGCCGTTGTAATTCTTATAGTCCGTCACGGTATAGCCGTCTGTAATGGGTGTCGCTGTAGTTGTTTGGGGTTTGGGAGCTTGTGAGTTACTGACTCGCGGGTTCGCAGTCTGGGGCGCTTGAGCCTGCGGCGCGGGCGCGGTCTCCATCGTCCCGTCTACAACCTGCTGGTACATGTCGTTATACTGCTTCCGCAGCGCCGCCAATTTCTGTTCGTCTTTGGCTTCTGCCGCCTTGGTTATCTGGGATTGAAGATCACGCCCACGCTTCACGAACTCCTTACTTCCGCCCCAGCGCAAGCCCCACTCGTCGGGGTTATATTTATTCGGCGTTCGCGGGGCGTTGGGCAAGAACTCAGTGCCCGCTTCCGAGTATTCTTGCGAGGTAAAACTTTCTAATTCACCGCCGCTTTGATTCCCCGTTTCTGAAACTCTATTTCCAGAAGCTCCCCGATCCTCTTGTGTGCTTCTTTGGTTTCTTGCCTGAAGGATTCTAGCTCTTGCTGCGTCAAGCGTCTCGGAGCTGAGGAGCGCAAGTGCTTCCGAGTTTGTGAGGGATTCATAATTTCCTCCATAAAGACCCATCTCCAACAAAAAATTTTGTAGCGATTCTACACCGAATCGGCGTTCGAGCGCAACTTTATTTTTTCTAGACAGCGATATTTGGGTACTGTTCCTCGCGGCGCCGATGGTGATCATGTCCACAACCTCGCCGCCGTTCATCTCTATGTAACGGCGAAGCTCCCCAAATGTTCCTCCCTGGGTCACAACATCGTCTACTAAAATATATTGTTTGCCTGCCTGTATTTGCCCGTCAAATTTAGGACGAAAGGCTATCCGGTCCCACATGTCCACGCCTGTTCTGGTAACAACGTCTTTTTGGACAATATCATCGTTTACTTCAAGGCCTGTGATTTTGCCAATATATTTTGCAAGGGCAGCAGGTATTTTATTCCGACCTATATCTTCATCCAAATGAACAGGAACCAGAATAGCGCCAGGGTGCCGTTCTCCTATTTGACGCAAAGAAGTTTGCTGTTCTTCATTACCTAATAAATCCAATACCAAACTAGTAGCGGCTTCTGCGTCTCCACCCTTCGCCGCTTCGTAACGTTCATGACTTCTCATTGTGTAAGTGTCACCCATCTGAGTGACACGTGGGAAATTTTGCGGCCACGGCCTGCTGGGAGTGAATCTGATTTCTTCGGGTTCTCCTATTTCTTCCGATTCCCCAATTTCATCAATACTTTCACCATCGAGCAGTCTCGCAAAATATTCTTGATCAAAATCCCCGTTTTGATTTTCATCCCGCATACCGTCGCCAATATTGGCTTCATTCATATTCCAATCACGGAAGCGTCGTGTAGATTCCGCGTCCGCTGCTTCCACCTCTTCTTCAACCTGGAAAATATTGGGGGCTTCGGACTCAAAATTCATTATCTCGAAAAGATTTCCTTGTATGCCCGGTTGCCCTTGAGAATCTTCCGTTATTTCGGTATCCGGGCCTACCGGCGCTGGAGCAATATCGGGCTCTCCCTCCGCCGGAGTTTCGATTGTCCCTTCAGATCGATTCCCCATTCTGCTGAATGCCACTTCTCCGGCTCCAACCAATGCCGAAGATATGAAGGCCGGTATACCCTCCTGCCGCCATGTCTCGGGGATGGCCTGAGCCATAGCGGGCATTGCCGCCACAAGATCTCCCCAAGTATAAGGGGTCCCGTCCTGTTTTCTTCGGCTCAAAATACCGGACAGAACACCTTGAATCGTTTCCTGGGTCATCTCGGACAGTCCCCGGGCAATCATCTGGCGAATCATCGCGCCACCGCCGAGATACCCCCCAAGAGCGTTAGTCAGAGCATTGACGGGGAATTGCAGCAGCCCCGTCATGTTTGCCGCCTTCAATGCCTCTTCCACGCTGGCTCCTTGAGCCAGTTGCTGTTCGAAAACGTTGCCTCCCTCAGTGAGAGATTCCAGCCCTCCAGCAGACAAACTAAACGCGGCGAGTTTCCCGGCCGCTCCCACTTTTGCGGCTCTGGCGGCCGCGAATCCTGGAATAAAATATGTCAGTATCGACCCTATACCCTGCGATACCTGATCGGATAAAGCGGCGTCACGCCCGTCAAGTCCGTATTTGGCAAGCTCACGGCTCTTTTGATCCATGAACCGTCCCAGCTCGATCAGAGCCTCGGCAGCGGGAACCAAATCAGCGTCCTCTACTTGAGGAAGGCCAAACCGCTCCCGAAGTTTTTTGTCATATTCTCTGAGCGGTTGAGTCCTGGCGTCGATATTTTCAATCATGGTGGCAGTGCCTTTGGTCAGCAGCGAGGAGCTGGTTTGAACAGCACCGCTTATCAGACTGAAAACAGCCGACTTGAGGTAATCCACAAGGCCGTCTCGTTCTTTTCTCAGTTTTTCTATCCGGCTGCCAAATTTTTTGTACAGTTCGTCGTCGTCGAGCAGCAATGCGTCTGGAACCTGCAGCAACCGCGCGTCCTCGACACGTCTTTCGATAGCGCTCCTGTCGAGTTTCCCCTTGAGCGCCGTTTCGTAGGCGTCTATTTTTGTCTTATGTGTATAATCCCTGACCGTGCGTATGTTCTCAGGCGTGCGCCCCAAATACTCGGCCACCTGAGCGGGGTCGTAGTATTGCAGGGCTCCCGATTCCATATTGTTCAGCTTTTGAGATATAGCCTCGTCGGAATACCCAAAGCCCCTGGCCTGCCTGATTTTATCTCCGAACTTAGGGTAAAGGAGCGTCAGGGTGTCATGCTGTACGTCCTCGAATGAATCCAGTGTGAGCCCTTCATTTTCAATCAAAGAGGCCATTCAGATTTCCTCCAAACAAATCATCGAGCGTCGGGATTGCCTGTTCAGCCTTACGCTGTGCGACCTCCTCTAGAAATTCATTGGGATTGACGCGTTTACCGTTTACCGTTACATCGATATGGGCATGGTTTCCGTGGGACGTGGAGCCGGTGTTTCCCACGTAACCTATCAAATCCCCGGAAGCTACAGTCGCCCCTTTTTCTGGACCCTCGAGATTTTGCAGATGAAGAGCCCGAACCTTGACGCTTTGACCGTCCGCCGTCGTCCCCTCCAATATGATCATGTTTCCGGCGCTCTCGCTATATTTTTTGTCTGTTACCGTGAGCGGAGTACCGAAATCAACGGACAAGATTTTCGATCCCTCCGGGGCGGGAATATCTATCGCCCGGTGTTTTCGTGCCCCATTGTCGCGCGGCGCGTCATATTCGTTACCGGCTACGGGCGGCTTGCCATCGGGGACCATCGCGGCGACAGATGAGGCGCCGGAACTGTCCCCCAACCCGGACAACACGATATCGTCTTTCCTGAATCTGGGCTTGTACCCCGGCTCCGTTTGTGGATCAATGCCCCCTACAATGCCATCTATGAGGGTTTTGAACTTTTCGGGATCACCCAGGAACCCTGTCGTATTCCCGGCACTCAATTCATACGTTTCCAGAAGAGCTTCTTGCCGGGCCTGCACAACTTCTTCGAGAAAAGAGCTGCTCCGTTTCTCGATAGGGTATATTTTTTCCATAAATAATTGTTTTGCGTGATCAATATAACCCCTGCGGTCACTGTCGTTCCAAAAAAATTGGTCGTTGAAAACATTCTTCAAATCCGACTCCAATTTTTTCCTTTGCAGAGTGGCGACCTTTGCCTGTTCTGTATTGACTCCCTTTAAAATGCCGGTAAGGTTCTCGGCCTCGCCCTTCGTAATAAACATATCCAGATAAGCGTTGTTGATATCCGACACGGAAAGCGGATCGTCGAGATCCATAACGCGAGCCTGCAAGGAGGAAAGTTTTTGGTCACGCTCCTCCTGAGTGCGTCCCGCGGCAAGCATAATCTCTCTCTCCCGCTGTCCCGGCGTGTAAGATTTCCATTGTTCGGGGTCATTCGCTCTCAGGCGTTTCTCGATGTTGGCCCGTGTCGTTAATTTAGCGTTCCACTCCAGCGCGGTCCTGTGATCGGAGTCGTCGATTTGCCTGCTTCTCAACATCGAATCCAGAGTATCCCGAGAGACGGGCAATCCATTGGAGACAAATTGAGTATACAAATTGTTCATATTCTCCTGCTGCGTTTTTCGCAACTGCGCGTCCGCCCTGTTTTCAGCAATCGTAACCTCGGATACTCTCTGCCGATACCGGGAAATCAGCCTGTCGGCCTGCGCCCCGCTGTATTTCTCCCTGATCATGGAGACCACGGCGTTTTCGTCGTCAACGCCATATCGCGCTACAAGATCGTCTACGGTCCGTTGGTCCAAAAAGGTTCTCAGGGCATTTTCCGCTTTCGCCTGATCCGCCCCGAGGAAATCCTTCTTGTTCTCCTTGTACCACTGCTCCGCCCTCACCGGGTCCGCCTCGATCATCCGGCCCAGCCGCGCCATTCCCATATCGCTGTT
>JAISLU010000104.1 GCA_031277095.1 Synergistaceae bacterium | reverse complement strand
TCCACGCCGGATATTCCGCGCGCAAGCTGGGTGGAGAAAGAGGACTCGGAATACGGGCGCACGTTTGGCGTTTTGCTCGACACATCCGGCTCCATGAACAGGGTTTTGCTGGCGAAGGCGCTGGGCGCGATAGCGAGTTACAGCGTCTCTCGGGACGTCCCCGCCGCCCGAGTCGTATTTTGCGACGCCGACGCCTACGACCAAGGCTACATGCGCCCGGAGGACATCGCCGAGACCGTGAAGGTCAAGGGACGTGGAGGAACGGTTCTTCAGCCGGGAATCGACCTGCTGGAGAAAGCGGATAATTTTCCGAAAGAAGCCCCTTTGTTGATTATCACCGACGGCTATTGCGACGTATTGAGGATAAGAAGCCGGGAACACGCGTATCTCATCCCGGCCTATGCCCATCTGCCCTTTGTGCCGCAAGGAAAGGTATTTCGCCTGTCGTGACGGCCGGGAATCCGCCGAACGATTATCTTATCCAGGAAAACTTTATCGCCTCGGCGGCCTCGATCGCGTCGAGGATATACGAATTGCCATCGGTTTTCCCATGATTCCCAGGCCAATAAAACCGATTTTGTCCATAATCGATAAACCCTCCTCCATCATTCTGAGGTTTTTACAGCAAACCGGCTGCTCGAGCGGCGGTCTTCAGGGCTTCTCTCACGTCCGGTTCAGAACTGAGGCTTGGCCGATAGGGTTCACCCACGTCTAAGCCGCTGAGGTTGGCCAGATCTTTCGTCGCCACGGGGAAGCTGGCTTTGTCCATCGCGAGCCGCACGGGATTGAGCCTGTACTGCGCCTCCAGCGACCCCGCCACGTCCCCAGACATGTACTTCTCATAGATCGAACAAACCAGTTCGGGGAAAATGTTGGCCGTCGTCGCGATGGCGCCGTGCCCCCCGTGGGACAAAGTTCCGTAAATCAGGGTGTCCTTGCCCCCCAGTATTTTGAAGTTTGTCCCTCGGAAGCTGCGGATCAGTTCTGCGGTCGTCGTCATATCACCACTGGAATCTTTGATCCCCACGATGTTTTCACAATCTTGGACCAATTTTACGACCAGATCTACCGGAACGCCGTAGCCGACACGGCCGGGATTACTGTATAACAACATGGGGGCTTTCTGGAGAGAATTTGCGATTGTGCGAAAATGTTCGTACAGCTCCCTGGGCGTAGGGCGCAGAAACATCGGCGTCAGCACTGAAACGGCGGCAGCTCCGTTTGCCAGCGCCATTTGGGCAAGTTTCACACATTTGCGGGTTCTGACAGCGCCAATGCCAAAATAAACGGGAACGCGTCCATTGACCGCCTTCAACGCGATCTTCAGCCCTTGCTCAAGCTCAAGGTCATCCAGCATGTAAAACTCGCTGTTGCTGCCGAACACGAGAATACCGTGACACCCGCCCTCGATAATAAAATTCACCTGACGTGCCAGTTTCGCTTCATCGATGTTTTCATTTTCATCCACAGGGGTTATGATGGGAGGTATAATTCCCCTGATAAAATCCGTATTCATAACACGCTCCATCCCTTTCTGTTTTGCCTGTATTTTCGCGCATCAGAAAAAGAACTCCAAAATCTGTGGGAAAAGCACGAATGCCAGAGGAACGAACGTGAACCGGGACGAAGGTGAATCCTATACAGATCTACATGTTTACCTTCAGGCAAGGTGATCTCTTTGCCGTAGTCTCTGGCCTTTCCCTGTTTGACTGCTCTTTATTTCTTCTGTTCAGACCGTTCCGCGAGTCCCTGCGCCACAATCCAACAGAGTACGGCACCTCCGTCAGGCACGTTTTTCGTGTTTTCCGGTGCCCACTTCGACCTTCCCACCTTTGGGACCATCTCTTTGGTTTTTTCCATACCGCTTCTCGCTGCTTCCGCGCCCACTGCAATGGCTTCAGCAAGGGACCGGCCGGCGTCGAAGGCGGCTTTTATTGCCTCGGCCATGGGTAACAAAGCGTCCAAAACGGTGCGATCTCCCTTTTTCGCCCTCCCTCTGTCCATGATCGCTTGGGCAAATAATGAAGGAATTTCCGCAATCTCCGCCTCCTTGAGGACTTCTTTTTTGGCGAATACTTTGCCCATTTGCATCAGACCGGCGCAAAGCAGCGTCCCCATTGTCGAAGGTGCCGCTTTGTTCAAGGCCATGGCGCATTTCATAAACAACGCTCCAGGATCGTTTCCCCCGTAACGGTCAATTTCCTCGACAACCGCGGTGGCTCCTTTCCGCATCGATATGCCCAAATCGCCGTCGCCAACCTGACTGTCTATTTTTTCAAGCTGTTCCTTTTGATCCGAGACAAGAAGTGCGCAGTATTTCAAAGTTTCTTTGATTTGCCCGATTTTGTATTCCACGTTTTTATCATGTCCCTTCACAGCTTTATAAACGGGGTATACATGCAATCCTTCAAAAGCTCTTCCAGTTCGTCATCTAAATGGAAAAGGGTAACGGAAACACCCGACATTTCCATTGAGGTGACGTATTCACCGACAAATGCCTTTGCGATGTCGATTTCCTGAGCTTTCAGAATGTCGGCGACTTCGCCGTAAAGAATGTACTGTTCTTCCTGAGAGGTGCTACCCAGGCCGTTTACCAGTACCGCCACACGGCTTCCCTTCGTTAGGCAAAGGTCTTCGGTCACCCTGTCCACCATGTATCTGGCAAGTTCCTGAGCATTCATCATTTTGCAGCGTTTGACGCCCTTTTCTCCGTGGATTCCCATGCCTAGCTCCATATCGTCGTCACCAATCTCGAAAATAGGTGCAGCGGCTTCCGGCAGTTGACAGGATGAGAACGCGACACCAAAAGTTGCAATTCTCTCACAGGCTTTCCGCGTCGTTTTTTCTACTTCCTGGAGAGAATGCCCTCGCTCCGCCATAGCGCCCGCAATTTTATAGGCAAACAAGATTCCCGCGATACCACGTCGTTCTTCCCATTTTTCCCGGGGCGCTGAGGCAACATCGTCAGCCGCACGGATGAGAATGGTTTCAATATCTTCCTCTGCACGCACGATATCCGCCGCCATTTCGAAATTCATTTGGTCTCCCATGTAGTTGCCGATGAGATAGAGGACCCCCTTCCCGCCAGACACAAGTTTCGTCGCGTTGACGACAGTTTCGCAGCTGGGAGATGTAAAAACGTTTCCCACGGCGCATCCGTCACACAACCCCTTCCCCACATAACCTAAAAACAGCGGAAGATGGCCGTACCCGCCCCCCGTAACAATAGCGACTTTCCCTTTAACCGGCGCGTCCGCACGTGCAAGGGCTCTACCGTCTTCGGAAGATGTTTTCAGCAGGCTGGAATGCGCTTTCAAAATTCCCCTTAGGCTTTGATCAACAAATTGATCTGGAACGTTCATGATTTTTTTCATAAAGTACGCCTCCTAAAATATCGACAAGATGATTCGCGTATGTTTCCCCTTCATCGCTTCGAGGCGAACAATCACAACCGGCGCAGACGATACAGATTTCCTATCGGGCGGCTCCCGATAATTGACGTGATGACCAAGTTCCCTTTTGAGTCTCCACAGAGACTGTGACAGTTGAAAATATTACAGCAGAAGTACCCGAATTGCGCGACCATCTCTAAAGAATCAATGTCGAGAATAGACAACCCGCCTCTCAGCTCGCCCAAATAAATATATTTAGCGTCAGACCAAACACAGGCTGTCCGCCAAAACCCGCCCTCAACGATGCAAAGGATGTCAAAATCTGTTGAGAAGGCATACGCTCGCGAATTTTCTCGGTCTGCCACCCAGATACGATCATATTTATCCACTCGAAGCCAGTGCGGCAGGCGGAATTTGCCCAGTCCTTTCCCCGGTTTCCCAAACGTGGAGACGTAATTTCCCTCGACGTCAAATTTGTGTACCGCCGCGTTTCCATAGCCATCCGCAACGAACATCTCGCCTTTCGAAGTAAGGCCGATTCCGCAGGGGATATTGAAAGGCGGCGCGGTTCGTGCGATACTATCTGTCCTCATAAAGAACTCAAGCTCACTGTCGTAAGGCGTTTCGGCGGGAAGGGTTCCGCGGATTTTAGCGTTGATGAAAGCATCTGGATCGTAGCCTGTGTCACTGGGCTTGAAGGGATTTCCGAAATTTCTGACGACGTTTCCGTCCATATCAATTTCGCGTACCAAGTGCATATTTGGGCTCGAATCAGGAAGTAAAAGAGTGTTGCGGCGAGTGAAGACGATACTATGTGGGCGAATGAGTACTCCCTTTCCAATGGAGCGAACAAAGTCACCTTTTGCGTCGAAAATACAGACAGGATGCTCTAGACAGGAGGTAGTCACGTACAGATTGTCGTCTGCGTCAAAAATCGCGCCCAGCACATCACTACCTTTCACGTCTTCTGGCCATTTAGCCCAGCAGTGCTCCAATTGATAGTGGAAATCACCGGACCTGAAATAAATATTATTGTGAAACGCTCTATCATCAAATGAGCTAACAATTTTCACGTTATGAACCTCCTCCTGTTACGATTGCAAATTAGTCAGCTAATTCACTCTTTACTCTAATTGTGGATACCAAAATTTCAGTTTTGAATGCCGAGGACATGAATCAATCATCACCTGTTCCAGTTCTGCACTCAGCGGGACAACAATGGGAACGGCGAGAACCAGTACGGGAATTGTGCTCATGAAACACCCCAAAATTAAAAGGATGATATTTATAAGAGTCTGTACGGCAATACTAATTACAATAAAAACAATGCCGCTCAAAAGATTGTTAAATTTTCTCACCATATGATATCTTTGCTTATTATGCCCAAATTTCATGAATGCTCATCTGGCTTCAAATTCCTGTTAAATATGCAAAAAACGGTAGTACTCTGCGTAAATCCCCAGAAAATTATATGCGTATTCGCATAATATTTGGAATTAGTGGACTGAGTAATTTGAAAACACATATAATTTATATGCGTATAAGCGGCATAAACTCAGTATCCTTAATACACATATAAAATATCGCGGGAATTTACATACTCTGACATAATTAAATTTTATGGTGATTTCAGCTTATCTCTTGCGCGATGCCAGTCCCCGCATGCGCTCTGAGGTTAATAATACTATATTACTTATTTATTTTATAACCAATGTCAACAACTTAAGAAATGATTGCCGATCTCAAATGCAATTGCACGTGATGTAAGTTCTCTGCCTTGCAGAGATGTAGGTGATATGCAAATATGCAATAATCGCTTAAGTTGTTGACATTGATTTTATAATTATACCCATTCAACGCGGATCATTTTAACAATGTTGGAATATCTGTTGGTACGGTTTGTCATCAGGAAGATGTTGCCTTCGGAATCGCCGCAGATACCGTGTGTCCTGAGGTTAGACTCATAATACCCGAACTGAGCTTTAAGTTCTAAACTGTCTAGATCGATGATTGCAAAGCCACCATCCAGCTCAGCAATATAGGCGTACTTATCGTCGGTCCACATTGCAGAGATGCGGAAGAAGTTACCTTGCAGAACGGCAAGAATCTCACCTTCTGTATTGTAAATATAACCTCTCTTGTTTTCGCGATCTGCAACCCAAACGCGGTTGTACTTGTCGATGCAAACACCATGCGGCAGCCTATACTGGCCAATCTCGGTACCGGGGCCGCCCCAAGTTTCCAGATGCTTGCCTTCGGGAGAGAATACCTGAACTGCAGCGTTGCCATAACCGTCAGCTGCGAACATCATGCCGTTGGGAGCAACAGCCATTTCGCAGGGCTTATTGAACGGAGGAGCAGCGCAGTTGATGGTTTCGAGTCTGGCATAGAACTCAACATAATCATCCCACGGAGCATCAACGGGAATTTTACCGTCACGCTTGAGCTGCATGAACGCATCATCGTTGCAGCCGCTGTTGCTGGGAATACAAAGATTACCGTAGTCACGGACAATTTCACCAGTCTTCGTGATCTCGCGGACAGCGTGAACATGGTCGCTGGTATCGGCGACTAAAATGGTGTCATGATTTGTCAGGAAAATACTGTGTGCTTTGCCAAACAGCCCCTTACCGAAGGAGCGGATAAAATTTCCTTGTTTGTCAAACAGGACAACGGGATGATCCTTGTTATCGGTTGAGGCAAAAAGATTGTCGCCTTCATCACAGCGGGCGTTCAGAACATGTACGCCAACAAGTTTCTCCGGCCACTTTGCCCAAAGATGATCAATTTTATAGGTAAAGCCTTCGGAGCGGTAGAGAATTTCGCCATGTTCTGCACGATTATCGAAGCCCTTAATAAATTTCATGATACATCCCCTTTGTGAGAATTAAGCTTTCTTTACTTTCTTCTCTCTAATGACCGTCCAAACAATGGAAAAGACGCTTAACGCGACCATGACCAGCACGATAGGGCGACTAAGATAATAAAGCAAGATGAAAGTTGATCTTGAGAGCGTGATTGATTGGAGCAGGCTTTGCTCGGCAATCGGTCCGAGGATAATTGCGAGAACGATGGGGGAGGTGACCATTTTATGTTTCACCATCAAGTAACCAAGTAACCCAAAAATGACCATCGCCCAGACGTCCAGGAAACTGAGGTTGACGGAATAACAGCCGAGGGTCGCCATGACCGTGATAACAGGTGCGAGAATGCTCATCGGGATGGAGACAACTCTAGCAATATAACGGGCTGCTAATAGACCGATAACGCACATAAGGACATTTGAGAAAGTAAAGCCGGAAAGAATGGGGTAAATGATATCCGCATGCTTGGTGAAGAGTTCGCTGCCGGGAATCAGTCCATGCATTGTAAAACCACCTAAAAGCAGTGCCGCAGTAGGTGCGCCAGGAATACTCAGCGTGAGCAACGGAATCATAGCGCCGCCTGAAACAGCGTTATTAGCTGTTTCGGAGCAAGCGACGGCTTCCATGGAACCTTTACCGTACTCGTCGGGATGTTTAGAGGATTGTTTTCCAACATTGACTGCCAAGAAGGAGGCAATATCACCACCCGCGCCGGGCATAATGCCGACAGCAATACCGATGATCGTGGAACGGATCGTCGGGATAAGCAGTTTTCCCAACTCTTTGGCCGTGGGCAGGAGGCGACCGTGGAGCTTGCTCAATGCTGTATCTACAATTGCCTTGTTTGAGCCGGTATGGGTCTCGGACATCAGGAAGATCTGGGAGATGGAGAATAGACCAATCAGGACAGGGATCGTTGCGAGACCAGAGGCCAGATAGTCATTACCATACATGAAGCGGGGATAGCCAGTCTGGGCGTCAACGCCGATGCAGCTGATGGCAAGACCGAGAGTACCGGCAAGTAGGCCCTTGACAACACCGCCGCTACAAAGACTGCCGATGATGGTAAGGCCAAACACAGCGACCATGAATTTTTCAGCCGGTCCAAAAATTAGGCAGATTTTTGCGAGCCAGGGGGCGATAAAGATCAGGGCAATGCCGCTCATGAAACCGCCAATGCTGGAACAGACAGTAGAAACGCCCAATGCTTGCAAGCCTCGTCCCTGTACCGTTAGGGCGTAACCGTCATCTGCAGTAGCGGCGGAGGAAGGAGCACCAGGCGTGTGCAAAAGGATGGCAGAAATACTACCGCCATAAATACCTGCGGTGTAAATGGCCATCAACATGACCAGAGCTGCGACGGGCTCCATTGTGTAAGTAATGGGAATCAGCAATGCAATACCCATACTACCGGTAAAACCGGGAAGAGCACCCAAAATCATGCCGAGGACAATACCAAGCAGCGTATAAAGTAAAACCTGTATTTGAAAAATTGCAAGAATTGTGTTTGCTATTGTCATGCTAGATTTTCCCCTTCCTTGTTAGAATAACCAGGCATTAGGCATGTGAAGTTTCATTTGAATAACAAACATCCAATACAGGAAAGCTAATACGCCGATCGTAACAGGAACTATCTTCTTAGAGTCACGCTGCCCATACAGCAACATGGCAACAGGAAGATAGATCGCTGAAGTGACGAAAAAACCGATATGCTGGATGCAAAAAACATAAACACACATCAAACCAAAAAGAGTGAAGGGACGAGCCTTCAACTCAGGATTTACATCGTCAGCTAAACCACGGCGAACGCGGAGGGTCTTACGAATGCCCATACCAAACTCGCACAGACTCAGGATCAGGAAAAGACTCAGTGCCATGGTGGGGAAGTATCTGCTAATTCCTCTAAAATTAACCGCCTGTGCAAGGAAAATCACAGCTACAATTGCCAGAAACGCGCCGATGATCAAATCGTTGCTTATAAATTTTCCCCTCTGATCATTGGTCATATTAATTCACCATACCCTTATAGTTTTTGAGATGGAAACTAATTCCCGGAAAGAGAGTGTTCTTTTGGTAATGATATTGCGTACAAGAATATTGATGTCTCAAGAATTTATCTTTTGAAAATCACTAAAAAAACTACACTCTCCCCGGGAAAATTGTAACGACAAGCAAAGTTCTTTGACATCACTGAATTTCTAAAAATTTGAGAACTCGTTCTAATCGATTCTTAATATCATAAATAAATCTTCTTGCTTACCAACCGAGCAGAGGCATGATAGTGGCCTGATAAAACGCGTCTTCTCTTTTGATCAATTCGATGTACTCATCACCAGAGAGACAGTTCCAACCCAAATGGTTGTTCCGAAAGTCCTGCTTGCATTGAGGATCATTCATACCTTTGACGAAAGCGTCGACGATCTTTTTCTGAATGTCATCGGGGATATTTTTCGGCATGATCAAACCGCGGTTAGTAGCGCTATTGACGTTGACATCTTTATAACCGAGGGCAACGCACTCTTCATTGAAGGTCGGGATGTCGGGAGCCAAAGCGTCACGCCTGTCGCTAAATACACAAATCGGTTCAATATTATCACCTAAAGAAGTGAGGTTACCGACGTTACAGATCATAAAGTCGACGAAGCCGCCCAGTAATTCTTGAGTCAGAGGGGAGTTGGCATGCATCGGAGTGGTATGATCAGCGAGTTCGGGGATCGCATCGAGTACCTTAAGGTAAGCGATGTGGTCGTCGCCGCCGGTAACAGTAACAGCGATAACAACGTCATCATTGTTCAGACAGTAGTCAAGAAACTTCTTAACGGTGTTGATCTCATGTCCCTTACGAGTAACTAGAATGTTGGCGTCAGTGCAAAAGTTACAAATGTACGCGAAATCATCCCAGCGCTGGGTGTGGTTCATTTCGGGGTCATAGCAGGAGAAGAATGCAGGGAAGTTGGTGGTGTAGAGGTTGTAGCCGTCCGGCTTAGCCTTGTAGCAACCGAGCCAATTGACCCAACCGTTACCAGCGTCATTATTGACAACATTGATACTGGTCCCGAGTTCCTTCTCAACATACGGAAGAAGCAGGCGGATACCAAGGTCATAGGAACCCCCAGCTGCAGACAGGACAGTCAGAGTAATCGGGCGATTGGGATAAGTATCAGCGGCTGAACTGGTTTTAGTGCTTTCGGATGCTAACGTCAACGACAACGCAAATAACAGAGCCACTATTTTTCTCATTTTTTGTACCTCCTTTAAAAATATTTCTATATTGTTTCTCATTTCAGGAAAAAATTCTTACTTGTATTGCGTTCTCTCCTTTCATAGATAGATTTTGTTATGTGTCCTCCTGCTGCAGTTTACAATTCAGAGCGAAACGCTCTTTTTTTTCAAATATTTAAGACTGACAAGTATTTAAGACTGACAAGCCCCGCGGACTTTTTACCATCCATAATAGCAAAGATGTTCCGAACGGCAGATTTATGTTGGAGTCATAAGCAAAATGATTTACATGTTGATATTGGCTCTATATTTCGCTTAATTTTTCCTCCTACCCCTCTCCTTGTACAACGTGAATTTCATTTACCGGCCTCCTCCAATCCCGCCTCGAAGGCTTTGATGTTTGCCCCGAGAACGTCTTGCCGGCCTTTGAAATGTCTCGTCAGCATTTCTTGGATGGACGTGGGCTGCACGCATTTCGTCAGGGCGGTGAGTATGCCGAGAGCCACGATGTTGACGGCGGCGGGGGCTCCGGCCTGGGCTGCCATCTCTTCCATCGGCAGCCCCACTTGCCTCGCGGGCGAAGGGGCCTCTTTGACCTGATTGCTGTTGTACAGGAACAGGGTTTTCGGCTTCAAAACATCGACGTAGCGATCATAGGCGATTTGGGCGAGGGACACGACCACATCGGCATCCAGAACTTCAGGAAAATCAATATAGCCATCGGAGAGGATCACGTCGGATTTGGTGAACGTTCCCCGTGTTTCCGTGCCGTAAGTGCAGGTCATAACGGCTTGACGTTTTTCGATGACCGAAACGGCCGCCCCCAATAGATTGCCGCTCAGCAAGAGCCCCTGTCCGCCCACCCCGCTGAAGATAATTTCCCACCGCTGTTTCATCTGTCATTCCTTCTTCGCCAAATCTTCTATCCCTTTGGCTTGAATTTCGTCACGGTAGCGCGTTCCGTAATCTTGTCCGGGTCTGTCGTATAATTTTCCGATGATAAATTTGTTCCGGAGTTGATCTTCCGTCATTTTTGCGGCGGCGGCGGCCGGTACCACGGTACTTTTCAGCCAGCGGTAGAGTTCTGGGGGATGTTTCATGGCGTTGTTGCGCCCGTAATGGGTCGTGCAGGGCGTGAGAACCTCCACGAAAGAAAATCCTTTTTTACTCATCGCTTCCGCAATATACTCGGCTGTCTGGGTTACATTTTCGGAAATGGAGCGGGCAATATAGCGGGCTCCCGAAACCTCGGCAAGTTTGCAAATGTCGAAGCCGGGCTCTATGTGCCCGTAGGGGGACGTCGAGGTGATGGAATGCTCCGGCGTGGTGCTGGAATACTGTCCCCCGGTCATTCCGTAGTTATAGTTGTTGCAGAGTATTGCCGTCAGGTCGATATTTCGGCGGCAGGCATGGATGAAATGATTGCCCCCTATGGTGACCCCGTCCCCGTCTCCCAGCGCCACCACCACGTTCAGTTCAGGATTCGCCAGCTTGATCCCTGTGGCGAAGGCGAGCGCCCGGCCGTGGGTGCCGTGAAAGGCGTTGACCTTCAGAAATGAATCCACGTGGCCCCAACACCCGATACCCGATACCAAGACGGTGTCGTTCAGCGTGACGCCTGCTTTCTCGAAAGCCCGTGTGATAGAGTTCATAACTTGACCATATCCACACCCCCCGCACCAAAAAGTCGGCAATCGGTCTTCTCGGATAAATTCGTTATGTTTCATCGGTCAACCCTTTCCCTCATAAGCCTTTCAAAGATAAGCCCTTCAAATATAAACCTTTCAAGGCGTCCAGGATCTGGTATGGGGTGATCATGCTGCCGTCTACACGGTTGACTCCAATGACGGGGATTTTCCTCTCGTTGTACCGTGAGACTTCGCTGGCGACTTGCCCCAAGTTCATTTCAGGGACGACGGCGGCCTTCGCTTTCTTCAAGGCGGCGGCGACCTCTTTATCCGGGAACGGCCAAAGGGTCATGAGTTTCAGGACGCCCACTTTTTCGCCCTCCTGCCGGGCCAGCCGCATTGCGGCCATCGCCGACCGTGCCGAACAGCCGAAGGAGACAAGGACATAATCCGCGTCTTCCATGTTATAAGACTCCGTCATGACGATATCGTCGCGGTTCTTCGTGATTTTGTCTTCATAATGGCGGATAAACTTATCGGCGTTGTCCGACGCGCCGCAGCCGAAGCCCGCTTCGTCGTGCATGGAACCGTTCATGCGGAAGATATATTTGCCTCCGTAAGGGGGCATCGGGGCGATATGATCGTCGTATCTTTCAAAGTCGAAAATTTTATAGTCCCCCCCGGGCTCGGAAGGATCGGGTTGCTTGCGGCTGACGAGCCCGGCGGCTTCATGCAGGACATAGGGTTCCCGCATGTGCCCGATCACTTCGTCGGCCATGAGGTAGACGGGGGTGCGGTATTTTTCGGAAAAGTCGAAGGCTTTTATCGTCAAGTCGTAACATTCCTGCACGGAAGAGGGAGCGAGGGCGATAATGCCATGATCTCCGTGGGTGCCCCATCTCGCCTGCATCACGTCCCCTTGGGCGGGTTTCGTGGCAAGGCCGGTGGAGGGCCCCGAGCGCTGCACGTCGATGATGACGCAGGGGATTTCGGACATCACGGCCACCCCGAGATTTTCCTGCATCAGCGACACTCCCGGGCCCGATGTGGCCGTAAAGGATTTTTTGCCGGCGGCCGACGCGCCGATAATGGCCGCAATGGAGGCGATCTCGTCTTCCATCTGGATAAACACGCCGCCCACCTGGGGAAGCCGACGGGAAGCGATCTCGGCGATCTCCGAGGAGGGAGTGATGGGATAACCTGCATAGAAACGAGCCCCTGCGGCCAGCGCCCCTTCTGCTATGGCCTCGTTGCCCATTGCGAAACGAATTTCCCAGGTATTCATGGAGCGGCCTCCCTTACCGTGATCGCCAACTCTGGACACTTGACCTCGCACTGCATACATCCGACGCAATCGTCACTCCGCGCCGCGACGGGCACGCTGCCCCAGGAGAAATCGTAAATATTCCGCGGACAAAAATCGGCGCACAATCCGCACCCCTTGCACCTCTTGGGGTCGATCCGCACTTCATACAATCCCCATACCCCCTATCGGGTGTACCGTTCATTTTGTCAGAACATTACTTCGAACACGGAATTTTTGTGTTGATGTTCAATAAAATAAACATTATAATTCTATAAATTAGACATTACGTTCTGGATACGAGACATTGTATCTTTTAAATTATACAAATGCAAGTAGCAAATCGTAAAAAGAGTGCAGTTAGTTTTTTTATTTTTTTATTTTTCAATCGAGCTATATAATAAATTTTTAAAAACTAAACAAACGGTTGATTTCCTGCGTGACAGGGCATAGAGGCGGGTTGCATAATGATGGATCGGCCCACGACATCGAACGGAGAAAATATTTGAAGGAAATGTTTGGAGAAAGAACTTTGGAGAAAGAACTTTGGAGGAAGAACATGTCCAATCTGGAAAATTTGACGCATCAAGGGTTAGAACGCGCTTTTGAATTGATTACGCTGCTGGCCACCACCAACGTGCCCATGAGTGTTATGGAGATCAGCAGCGCCCTGAAGGTCACGCGCACCACCGCCTACGTGCTGGTCAATTCTTTGATGGCGCAGCATTGCCTGGAGCGCAACCCCGTTACGAAGAGATACTCCTTAGGGCATTTCTTCTATGAAATCGGCACGATCTACCGCTATCAATTTTCATTTCTGGGCACCGTGGAAAAATACATAAACGTCATGTTCGACAAATGGCAGTTTCGCATCAACGTTTCGGTTCTGAAGCCCAAGGCGACGGCGGTCATTTTGCTGTCCAAAGATTCTTCCCTGCTCCCCCGTATGCCTAACGGTTACGTGCTGTACGCCCACGCCACCTCCGCGGGGAAGCTGCTCATGGCGCATCATCCTGAGGACATCGTGGAAGATTGGCTCCAAACCATAAATTTTCCGCAGCTGACACCCTTCACCATCACCGACAAGGATCGGCTCAAAGAGGAGTTTGCCCGCATCCGGGAGCGGGGGTATTCTTTTGAATTCGAGGAGTTGGCGCCGCGCCGGGGCTGTATTGCCGCTCCCGTCCGGGATATGACCGGCGAAATCATAGCGGCCGTCAGTTTTGCGGGGAATTTGCAGCAGATAAAAGAAAATTTCAATGCCCTCGCGGACGATATCGTCGTTCTGGGAAACGATATTTCCACCGAGCTGGGGTACGGCTCGACCTTCGCGTCCCCCAAATTGATGTAAAACGTCTGTCAGGCGGGGATTGGGCGTAGGGAGAACGGTTACACAAACATATACATCGAGGGAGTTTTGCATTTTGAGATTCAAGCTGGTGGCTCGGGTACTTTCCCTGGTTTCTTTGATCGTTTCGCTTTCGATGGTCTTTCCCATGATTTGGGCCGCCCTGGACGGGACCGGCGATTTCCAGGGTCTCGCCCTGTCCCTGGCCTGCGGGGTGGGGGTGGGGGCCGCGCTCTTCCAGCTGGCCAAGGGGAACGCGGATTACAAAGACCTGGGCATTCGGGAGGCCCTGGCCGTGGTGGGGCTGTCCTGGGTGATCGCCGCGGCAGTGGGGGCGCTGCCCTACGTATTCACCGGCGCTCTCCCCACCTACACGGACGCCTTTTTCGAGGCCATGTCCGGCTTCACCACCACGGGGGCCACGACTATGACGGATATCGAGAAAGCGCCTCCGGGCCTTTTGCTGTGGCGCGGCATGACCCAGTGGCTGGGAGGCATGGGGATCATCGTTTTGAGCCTGGCCATTCTGCCTTTTCTGGGGATCGGCGGGCTGGAGCTTTACAAAATGGAGTCCCCCGGCCCGACGCCGGAAAAGCTGACTCCGCGCATACAGCAGACGGCCCTGCTGCTGTGGGGGATCTACGTTTTGCTGACCGCGGCGGAGACGGTGTTTTTGATGTTCGGGGGTATGAGCTTCTTCGACGCGCTCACCCACTCCCTCGCCACCCTTTCCACCGGGGGCTTTTCGCCCCGGAACGCCTCCGTCGCCCATTACCGGTCCCCTTACATCGAGTGGGTGATCACGTTCTTCATGTTTCTCGGGGGGGTCAATTTTGCGCTGCATCACCTTTTTTTGACGGGATTTTTAAGGAAAAGCCGGAAAAACTGGCGCCAGATATGGCAGGACGACGAATTTCGCTTTTACCTTTATTTTGTCGCCGGCACCACCGTCTTGGTGGCCGCGTCCCTGGTCCTGGGGGGGCTCCACAGGAACCTGGGGGACGCGGTGCGGGCCGCGGCGTTTCAAGTGGTGAGCCTGGTGACCACCACCGGCTTTATCTCGGAGAACTACGACCTGTGGCCCTATTTCGCCCAGTGCCTCATTCTGCTCCTGCTGTTCGTGGGAGGGTGCGCGGGCTCCACCGCCGGCGGGCTGAAAATGGTGCGGATACTGGTGCTGGCGGGGACCGTTCGCACGGAGATAGAGAATCTTCTGCACCCTCACGCCATACTGCGGACGAAGGTGAACGGCAAGGTGATCTCCCAGACCGCCCTCAATTCCGTCACCGCGTTTTTCATGCTCTACATGTGGGTTTTGTGCGTCGCCTGGCTGGCGGCGACCGCAGCCGGCGGGCTGGATCTTCTGACGGCATTTTCCGGGGTGTTGACCTCTCTCAGCAACGCGGGTCCGGGCCTGGCTGCCCTTGGCCCGGTGGAGAACTACGCATGGCTCCCCACCGGCGTCAAGTGGATATTCAGCTTCTGTATGCTGGCCGGCCGCCTGGAACTTTACGCCGCCCTTCTCCTGTTCCTCCCTGTAACCTGGAAACGATAATTCTCTAGAACACCACCGCCGTGCGGAATTGCACTCTGTGGTCGTCCGTGTAATCCCCAAGGCTCTCCGCGTCCTCGTCCCAATCCAGGTGGATGTAGCCCAGGGCGAAGGTGACGTTCTCGTTGTACTGGTACTCCACGCCCAGGCCCCACTGGAGCAGTTGGGCGTCTATATTGTCCCCCGCCTCCTCGAAGGTTTGGGACGACACGTAAAGCCACGTACTCCACTTCTCGTTCCACTGCTGGGTCGCGCCCACCCGCCAGATTTGCATGTCGAAGGCGGTGAACCCGTCGCTGCCGCCGGGGATGTCCCAGTTGTCCAGCGTCAAAGCCAGGTTGCCGGTGGGCAGGTAGAAGTCTCCGTCCACCTGGCCGTACTCCAGCCACAGGCTGGTGAACTTGAGCAGGTCCTGCTTGACGTCCACAATCACCTTCCATGCGCTGCCGCTGTCCATATCCACGTCTTGCCAGTCGCCCGAGGAGTTTTCCTCCACGCTGGAGTCCTGGTAGTAATAAATTCCCTTCACTCCGATGGCCTCGTTGAAGTTGAACCGGAGCCCGGCAAAAAGCGTCCAGAGGCTGTCCACCTTGAAGTCGTAGTCCGCCAGCGCCGTCTCGGAGCCGTCGTCGCCGAAGAAACCCTGCGCGCCGATGTCCAGGGCGAATTGCTCCGTAAACTGGAGCTGCGCCAGGGCGGCCAGCTCCCAAAGGGCGATGGCCTCGTCCTCCCAAAGGGGCAGGTCCGCCGGGTGCGCCACGTAAAAGTTGAACGACCCCAACCCGAAGGACTTGGCGAAGGCGATGCCGTCCACCGTGCGGTCTGTGAGCCAGGACTCGTTGGAGATGTCCGTAGCTCCGCCGATCTGGAAGCGGTAGTCGCCCTCGAAATCTCGCTCAAACCGGCCCACCGTCACCGTGGTCTCCCAGAAAAACGGGAAATCCGCGTAGAACTTGTCGTAGAGTACCTGCCCTCCGTCCTCTTCGAGGCGGGCGTAAAAGAAAATGCTCTCGTCCTCCCCGAACCAGCGCTGAAACTCCAGCCGGGCCAGGCCCATGTAGGTTCCCTGTTCGCCGTTCTCCCACTCCTCTAGGTCCAGGCGCAGCTCGCCGCTGAGTTTCCAGCCCCCCAGACGCTCCTCCACCCGGGCCAGGCGCTTGTCTACCTGGTCCACCTTGACCCCCAGCATATCCAGCTCGTCGCTGAACTCCACCACCAGCTTCTTCAGTATCTCCACATCTCTGTTGTCCGCCTTGGTCATATCCACCACCGCAAGGGCCCGGGCCAGAGCGGAGGCCATTTCGTAGCGGGTCGTGGGCTGCTTGCCCTTGTAGGTCCCGTCCGGGTACCCGGACAAAATCCCCTGCGCCGCCAACTGGCCGATGGCATCGTAGGACCAGTGGTTCAGCGGCACGTCCATGAACGGGTTCGTCGCCGCCATCCCCGCCGTCGCAAACAGCAGCAGAACCCACAGGCACCCTGAAAGCACTTTAAATTTCCTCATTTTTAATTTCCTCACTCTAAAAACCTCCCCGATTATTTTGTGTTCCACTTCGCAATATTCTAACATAAAGTTTGCGTTTACAAACTTGTTGGACCCACTGACGAAACAAAAACCTGGGGCTCTGCCCCAGGCCCTGCAGAGGACTTGTCCCCCCGGGGGCGAGCCCCCTGACCCCGTTTAATGTTTTTTATTCTGTGTTTAGTGGTAGGTGAGGGGGGTTTCTCCTGGGTGGCGGAGGGTGTATTCCACGACGATCTTTTTGGTCTCGCCGGGTTTCACGCGGATTTTCCAGGTGAGTCTGTTTTCTTTGTCCCGGTCGGCGGGGGCCGGGTCGATCTTGGTGACCTCCAGCGTGATCTTGTCGTTTGCGGGGAGGGGAAGCCGGTCCTTGACGGTGACCTCCCGCTCCACGTCCATCCCGCTGGTGATCTCCAGGGTGTAGCCGTCCTCCAGGATGCCCGCGCCCAGCCAGGAGCTTCCCGTCTTGCCCACCAAGCGGGTCTTTTTGGCGGTCAGCCGCGAGGCCATGCCGAAGGGAAGGTACGTTTGCCCCATGCCATACTCCGGGATCGCCGACTTCCCCGTGGCTGCCCCGTCCACGGCCAACTCCGCCTGCCCCGGCAGAAGGGGCTCCGGAATCGAGTCCATGCTGGCGACGATCCAGGCCTCCCGGCTCTGCTCCGGGATGGCGACCAGGACGGGAACGCTTTTCAGCGTGAAGCGCCCCAGCGCCACGTCCTCGGGCGTACCGTCGCCCTTCAGGCTGCCCGTCCCCTTTACGGACACGTCCGCCAGCGTCGCCGACACCTGGGGGGCAGGGGCATCGGGTTCCATGGAATTGACTGCCGCCTGCTTCATTATGGCCCTCTCCTTCGTCGCGGACCTGAACTCCACGTCCTCGCCCATCTGCAAGTCCACCACCAAGGGGTAGATCTGAGGCGGCCCGATACTGAAGGAGGGCTGGCGGGTGTGGAAGGCAAATTCCCCGCTCACGTCGAGCCCGGTGTTTTGCCGCACCCTGGCGTTCATCACCGCGCCGATGTCGCCCGTTGCGCTGTCGAGGCTCATGTCGTACCGGACACCCCAGCCCGCGGAGTAGGTGAAGGCCTCGAAGAGCAGAGGCCCTTCCGCCCCGGCGGCGGCCATTCCCTGGACCCGCACGGCATTTTCCGCGCCGTCAGGGGTTTTGCGGTCGTACTCGCTCTGCAGGGCCGCCAGTTCTTTGGCGGTTTTTTCGATGTCCGAGTCCAGGTCCACCAGCTCGTTTTCGATGCGCAGCCGCATGGCCTGGGCGTCTTCGATGTAAAGAATCAGGCTCTTGACGTCGCCGCCAAAATTTTCCGGCAGAGGGGAGCCGATCATGGCCTTCGTCTGCTCCAGAGCGGCCTTGCGCGCCTCGTACAGCTTCAGCCTCCGGTCCCTCTCGTCGATCTGGAACTTGAGCAGAACCAGGGCCGGCGGTGTCCAAAGGTCCCGGGTAACGGCCTCCACCCGTAAGGAGGAGACGTCCCCCGGGCTCAAGAAACGCACGCTGTCCGGCTGAAACGCCCCCGGAAGCGTGATCTCGAAGTTTCTGCCCGGGGCCGCCCCAGCCTGAAAGACGAACCGGGCCCCGGAAGGATAAAAATCCACAGACCGCACCGCCGCCTCCAGCACCTCCCCGGCGTCTCCGGCGTCCCTGACGTCTCCGACGTCCGCCCCAAAAGCGCAGCCGCAAAGGAAGGCCAGGGCAGCACACAGGAAAACGGAAGCCCAGGCGAAACGAAAACGCCTTCGATTTATCGAGAATCGCTCTATCGAGAACCGCATGGGATTAGACTTTTTTGCGCATCAAACACAGATACAGCACCGCCAGCGCCGCCAGGGTCACGGACCCCGCGCTCATGGAACACCCGCTGCTGGCCAGGTCTTCCTCGTCCGTGCGGATCGACCGGTAGTTGACGTTCTCGTAGTAGGCCGTGCCCCCCAGGCTGTAGTTGATGCGCAAGGTGTAGAGCCCCGTGACGGTCGGGTGGACGGAGACGTAAAACTCCTTCACGCCCTCCAGGCTGGACCCCTGTATCCACTCCCACTTGCCGTCCGGGTTGACCTCCGTCACCGAGTCCACCGTGATGTAACTCAGGCTCCGCAGCTCGATAGGTGTAGATTTGCCCCTCTCCACCTGAATTTCTCCATCCACGTCCATAAACTTCCCCCTCGTCCGCCCTTCCTCCGTTTGGGGGTGGACCGTGATCGTCAGTATCGCGGATGCAATAGGATCCAAAGCCTGTGCCGCCACATCGAAGTTCTTGGTCCCCTCCTCGTTCGGGGTCCCAAAGACGTTGATATTTCTGCCGTTGGTGTCCACCACAATCGTCAGACCATGCCACTCGACAGCTCCCTGCCCGTTCACCGTGATGTTGCTAACGCTCAAGCCTGACGGCACCGTGATCGCCACGTCCTTATCGAATTCCTTTCCCACTATGGGGTTCAGGGTGCTGGGCGAGAGTGTCAGTTTCGGAATATCCGGGGGCGTGGGAGCGTCGGGGGTCTTGATGGTGATCGTCAACGTCGCGCTCCGCTCCTCGCCTGTACTCGAACTGCCCGTTATCGTGAAATTCCCTGTCCCCTCTTCAAGGGGCGGCGCTCCTATTATGATAACCCGTGGGTTATCGTTATCATTCTTCACGCTGATCGTGAGCCCGTGCCAGTTGCCTATGCTGTCCGTCTTCGACCCCCCAGGCGGTGTTATCGTCAACTTACTCAACGTCATGGTAGTCCGCACCTTCACCTCTTCATCGGCGGGTTGGTCTGGGTCAAGCTCGATATTGTCGGACGGGTACAACGTGAAATTCGCCGTGTCCGTCACATGCACCGTAAAATCGGCCGAGGCGATCACAACGGCGTCAACGCGGCTTTTTGCAAAGACTCTGAAGTGCCCATTTCCAGGACTTTTCGGGGTTCCGGTGATAGTGACCACTCGTTTATCTGACGAAAGTATCAGGCCGTTCCAAGGGATGGATTGCACAGATGAATTCAATTCCCTATATTCTCCTATCGTTAAGACGGCGCTATTAAACTCAGCGTCAATCTTGGTGTCGATAGGAACCTCTACCCCCACAGTGGCATACACATCCGTCGGGTTGAGCGTTATTTTGTCCTCCACCACCGCAACTTTAAACGACGGCCACGTGAAGTCGTCCCATCCTGCAACATACGCGCCCCCATCGGTTACCTGCAGGTACGGAGCTGAGATTGTAAAGTTTTCGGCAGCTTTCGTTGTGTTGGGGCCGGGGTTGGGTGCCTGAATTTTCAATGTAAAAGGAGATCCAGTGAGGTTACGAGTAAAACCACCGTATGTAACACCTGCTGTTGGAGGCAACAAAGTCCATAAATCGGCGTTTTCAGAAATCTCAGTTGCCCCTCGTTTAAGCACAAGTCCATTCGTCAAAGCCAAATGTAAACGTGCACCAGAAGGAAGCTCATCCGCACTCAGAACGACGGACATCCCCGAGTTTCCCACACCTCTGACGAACTCCAAGGTATTGCTGCTGCCTGAAATCACGGCTCCCGTTTCGTCCAGAAGAGTTAAACTGCTTGGGGTGACTTGAACAGGCGTTATTTTTAAGCTAACCGTGGCAAAATTTTGCGCAGGAGTCTCATCATCACTTACGGCGATCAGAAAAGCGTCATCAATGTCAGCATTCCCCGGAATAATCAGACGAATGTCTCCAGCAAAATCCCCTAAATACGGAGTGGGCGGCGTTTCATAGAATTCTATTGTCGCATCTAAATCGGAAGAAACAGCTAAAGTTGAGTTAGTATATCCTGTTCCTGAAGTTTTCAAGATTACATTGATAGGCGGACGCGAGTCACCATAATAATAAGCATTGATGGTATAACCTATAGTTTGATCCCCGCTGATTGTTCCTACGTTGCTATCCCAAATAGAAGAGTCTTCCAACTTCAAACTCGCCCCCCAGGCGACGCCTGCGCTGCATAAAAATGTCAAGATCAACATGAACAGGCCTGTCTTACGCCAAAACTTCATCGATAAATTCCCTCCTCGAGGATTATTGAATTTTCGGCGTGGACCAGGGCACAAAAACCCGCGACCCATCGACCCATCCGCCATCTAATGACAGATTATACACCGAACCCCGCGGCTACCTCCGTCGCCTTTCTCTCCATGAACACCCTCGCAAATGGAAGGTGACCTCGGCACGCGGATAAAATAAAATAAAAATTTCTTTCATCTGTGACCTTGAAAAAATTGGAATTGGGAATTGAAAACGGAAGTTTGACAGAAATTCTTTTTATGATATATTTTCGTAACCGTTCCAACTGTGGCGAGGGCTTGTAGCTCAGTGGATAGAGCGACGGCCTCCTAAGCCGTAGGTCGGCGGTTCGAGTCCGCCCAAGCTCGCCATATCACAAAGCCCGATAACATCCAATAGACACAAAACACCGCTTACGAGGCGGATTTATTATTTTTTTAACTGCGAAACGAGGGGCGTAAGATTATGGCATAATTTGATGAGAAAGATTTGATAGGGAGAAGGGTTCTATGTATGGGGCCTCTTATTGGAGTTACGACATATTTCAAAGATATCGACGATAAAAAAGAGAACGAAGAGGACGCGCGCCGCCGGGGCTTTCTTTCTCCCGAAGCGTCTGTTTCTTACGTTTATTACACCCGCAAAATAGAATACGCGGGGGGCACGCCTGTAAGTATCCCTTGGTTTTGCCAAGATGCATCGGTGAGAACTTTGGCGGAACGCCTAGACGGCATTCTTTTTTCAGGAGGCGAAGATATCGATCCTCAATATTACGGGGAGCCGGTGGCCGGTTCGGAGGTGATCGTTCCCGAGCGCGACGCTCAGGAGCTTCGATTGTTCGAGGCTTTTTATCAGGCCCGAAAGCCCATTTTGGGAATATGCCGGGGGATACAGCTCATGAACGTTTTTTTCCGAGGCTCTTTGATCCAGGATATTCTTTCGGAAGAAAAGGGATACCTCGATCATTCCCAATCCGACGAAGGGGGTTTCGAGCCCGCTCACAGCGTTCTCGTGGAAAAAGGCACGAAGCTGGTTTCCCTGATAGGGGAGGAAGTACGGGTCAATTCCCTCCACCATCAAGCGGCCAGAAAAATTGGAGAGGGCCTGGTTGTGGCCGCCCAATCCGAGGATGGCCTGGTGGAGGCGCTGGAGCGGCCAGAATATCCTTTTATGCTGGGAGTCCAATGGCACCCTGAGAGGTTGTCGGGAGAACCCCACTCCAATATTTTCGAGGCTTTTGTCGAAGAATGCGCTAAATTCAAGAACCTCTAAATCGGGGACCTCTAAAATTTCTCGATGACAGTGAGGCCCAACTACGGCCGAAACTTTAACTCGGTGTTGTAGGCTTGACTCAGACCTTCAGCTTTTTGCGGTACTCCGACTCCAAGGAAACGCCGTCGAAGGTGTTCATGGAATTCATCAAGGCCAGGGCGTCGTCCACGATCTGCATGGCTATAGGACACCCACTTCCCTCGCCCAAGCGCATATCTAAGTTCAACAGGGGAGCCGAAGCCAGACTGCCGACGGCGAGAGCGTACCCGGGCTCTTGGGAGAGGTGGGAGGAAATCATGAATTCTTTGGAAAGCGGAGCGGCGACGGCAGCCAGAAGCGCCGCGGCAATGGAGATGACCCCGTCGATCACCACCGGAAGTCTGTGGTGGGCCGCCCCCAGAAAAACCCCCATCATACCGGCGATATCCAGCCCGCCCACCTTGGACAGGATATCTATCGGGTCGGAAGGATCGGGCCTGTGCTTTTTCAGGGCCTCCGCTACGACGCGCTTTTTCTTCTCGAAGGCGTCATCCGTCAGCCCGCCTCCGCGTCCTACTGCAAGGCCGGGGTCATCGACTTCGAGGGCTGCCATAATGCAGGCCGCTGCCGGGGTCGTGTTTCCCATGCCGACCTCGCCTGTTCCCACGATCTGAAAGCCCTCCCTTTTGGCCTCGCCGGCCAGTGTTATTCCGGCTTCGATTGCCTTTACCGCCTCATCTTTCGACATCGCGCAAGCGGCGTTTTCCCCGGCGAAATTTCCTGTGCCCTCCGGCATCGAACGAAATCGCGAATCTATACCCGGTATACCGGGAGAAAGCCCTTTCACCCCCATGTCGATTACCCTCAAATTGACGCCCACGCGATCGCACAACACGTTGATGCCGCACCCCGCGTTTTTCGCGTAAAACTCCATCAAGGTCCGGGTAAAGTGCTGGGGCGAAGCGGAGACTCCCTCGTCATAAACCCCGTGGTCGGAGCCGAAAAGGAAAAGCACTTTCCGGTCGGTGCGATTATGCAACTGCCCGGTGATGCCTGCGATCCGCAGGGCAATCGCCTCCAACTGACCCAGGCTGCCCGGCGGCTTCAGCAGTCTATCTTGATGTGCGGCCGCCTCCTCCATACACTCCCGGTCAAGGGGGTCGATCCGTATTCGAAGGGTAGCGGCAAAATCCTTCATTTTGTCAACAGGTGAAAAACCGAGCTTGGATACCACTTCCCTGTCCCGCTGACGGTGGCGACGCCTTCTTGGTTGAACTGGTCGGCTATTTTCACAAAAGACATACCCTCGTTTTTCATGTCCTGTATTCTTTTTAAAAGCGTCTGCCTGTATTCTCCCGTCTCTTCGGGTTTTGCTTCTTTTGTCTCCTGTGGCTCCTTTGCCGCTTTCGGCTTTGCCGTTCCCCGAAATTCTTGTAGCAAGGTGCGCAATTGCTCCGCGATGTTTTGCCGTAAATTGGATTGAATCGTTTCGGCGTAATAGCGGGAAGCATTGAGGGCGCTTTCCTCTTGTACAAGCCATTTTTGCAGAAGTTCGTAATCTGACAAGCCTGTCAGCGCCGAAATTTTCTTCATTCTTTCCGGCAGGTCGCTGCCAGATGGAATCTTTATCTCGAAACCCTTTTCATAGGGCATTTCCTTTTTCTTACCCAATTTCTTCTCCAATTTTTTCTCCAATTTTTTCTCCAATTTCTTTTCCAATACCCACACCTCTATGTCACTCTATGGATTGGCATCGAACGTAGTTGACGCCGCTGCCCCGAGAGGAACGCAACGTGCCTGTCACAGTGACTTCGTCATCCTCCTCTTTGAGGCGAAGCCTCTCCCGCAGCCCTTCGTCATACACGCGAACGAGGAGAAAATCACGCCTCGTTCCCTTTTCCCACTCGCTGTCCTGACGCACGGCAAACTGCACGTACTTACCCGTTCCGGTCTCCCCCTCGGACTGCCCTTTCAAGAAGTGAACCTTACCCGATATGGTCACGCTGTTTTCCCAAACCAAGAAATACACCTGCTTTTCTGCTTGTGATGTTTACGGCTTATTATACTATCGTTTCCACTTCCTGCACATAAATGTACATTTCACCGCTGCCCAGCGAGGACTGAAGAGTGCCCTGCACCTTCAGGGGCGTTCCCTCCGGAAGATTTTTAACCAGTTCTTGAATGTCGGGAATAAAGGCCCTGGAAACCAGGAAATCTTTGCGGACAGTGCCATCGTACCACGGCGTTTCCTGTTTGACGGAAAAGGGGAAATACTTGTCGTTTTTCTTCTCGCTTTTGATATGGTGCAACAATCCCGATACCGTAACGATGTTGTCGACTCGCATAACCTCGGATCACCTCTTTGAATTATTTTTGGAACGCAGGTCACCTGTACAAAATCAAAACGACCACTGCCAAAAGAACCACAGAAATGGCCCCCGACACCACGACTATTTTTTCCAGTCTCGCCAGCCTTTTTTCCATGACGTACCTGTTTTCCAGCAGGGTTTTCACCCATTCGTCGCCGCGGGAGGTTATCACCTTCTCCGCCGTGTCCTTCACCGTCTGCGGCAAACTCACCCCCATATCCCGCATCAACTCCGAAAGTTCGGAGGAAAACTCGCTCAATTCCCTGGTCTGCGCGTGCCCGTCCGCCTTCAAGACTCCCTCCCAGGTTGCGATGGCGTTTTTCAAAGCCCCCAGCGCGGCATCCAGCGTCTCGGCCGACCCGGCGGGCTGCAGGGCAAAAACTTCCATCTGTTCCCGCATTTTCGCCAGAGACGACAGCACACCGGATATTCCCTGCATGGACTCGCCTGCCGCCTTCAGGGAGGACACGATCCCGTCGCCGGTCGCCTTCAGGCGCTCCAGAGCGGCCAGAGTTTCCTCGACACCCAGATGGGTCCGGGTCGAAAGAAGCTCCGCCGCGTTTCTCATTTCGCCGGCGAGTGTCTCTTGCAGATGGGGCAGCAGGGCTGCCGCCAGTTCCGTTACGATACGCGCCGTGGCGTGGTCCAGCGGGCGCTCGGATGTGTCGCTCGTCAAGGTAACAGGCTTCCTTCCTTTAGGGCTTCCAGTATGGGCTCCAGTATGGGGGCCGATTCGGGTTCCATTCGGGTGTGTTCCAGGCGCGGAGGAACCGCCGATTTGCGCCTTGCGGCCTCCAGGGCAAACTTCAACCGAGGCTTCGAGAAGGGAAGTTCGAAGTCGTGCCCGCTCTCGATCCATTTCCGCAAAAGGGCGTCGTCGCCGGATTGCAGCTCTCGCCCCCAGGACATAAAGTCCGTGTAACGGGCGTCGTAGTTTTCGTACACGAACCACTCGGCACGTCCCCTGCAGTCTCGGTTCCGCAGAAAGAGTTCCAGCCGCTGGGGAACGTCCGTCAGAAGATCGGGCAGGCGCCCGTTGAAAAGAGCGCCCTGGCCCGACGCCGCGACCCACAGGTCCACGTGAGAAAGCGCCTTCACGTAGGGCGCCCGGGCGAGGTCGGACAGCCCCGAGTCCACCCGGGCGATATCCAGGTGAATGACGGGCAGCCACTCCGCGAATATGTCCCCCCAGTCGACGGGAACGGGAAAGATCCCTTCGGAGTCGCAGAGGGCGTCGTCGGGGGCGACCAACACGTCCAGATCGCGCAAAAGCGTGTCCGGCGTGTCGATACGGACGTGAGGCAGCGCAGGAGGCGTCGAGCCGCAGAAAAGCCAGTCGCGCTCTCCTATTTCTCGGCCGTCCTGCGTCCGCAGCGCATCGGTGGAGGCGGCGTCGTGAGCCAGCCGGGACAAAAGCCGAAGAGAGTCGTGACGTCTCAATCCCAACAAGACTACCCGCCGATTGAGGCGCAGGGCGTCCAGCTTCAGAAAACGCGATTGGATATCCTGCTCGTGAAAGGCGGCCAGAAGAGGCGCAAAAAGGCCTTGTCCCCTATCCGAGTCCTGGTTCCCCTCGTCCTGCCACGCGAAGACGCTGTCCTCATCCAACGGGCAAAAGCCGCCGTCCGGGTGTCCGGAGGATTTTTGCGGCAAAAATAGATTCTCGACGCTGTTTTTGATCCCCGACTCGGCGGCGCGCAGGTCCTGAAAAAGCCGGGACAGCGCCTCCCGCGAGGATAAGGACTCAGCGGCAACGCGCCGGATGTCGGCCAGGGCAACTTCCTCGCGCTCCAGTTCCGCGTAGAGAGGGTCGCAGTAGTCCTCCCGCATCCGGTTTTCCCACCAGGAAAGGTGATCGTTCAGGAACCGCATCCGCTCGGAAAGCAAATCTTTCACGCCCTCGAGCATTTTGGCCCGGTCCACGTTCTGCCGGGAGGACATTTTGTACTTGGGCCAAAATTCCAACTCCTCGAACCAACCCCTGACCCGCACCTCCTGAACTTCCTGCAAGAGGTACCGGGAAAAGGCGGGCAGCTCGCCTCTCACGTCCAGCATTCCCAAAGCGCGGTCCTCGGGCACCATACCGTGTCCCTGCAAAATATCGCGGCAAGAATGGCGGGCCCTGTCCATCCTGGATATCATCTGCGCGATGAGATCCGCGCATTCTTCGCCCCATTTTTCGTAGCGGTCTTTTATGCTCTTGACGGTGTTGGCGCTCTCTATTATTTTTCGGAGGCGCTCCAAATGGTGCCCAGGGTCGAGAATGCGGCGCCACTCGTTGCGGACGGCGGAGATTTCCGCGCTGACCCACCGTTGAGCGTCCCGGAGATTTCTGATTTTTTCGAGACGCGCCTGAACGTCCGGCTCGGTTTTTTGTAAAGGAATTTGAGCGGTTTTTTCTGCAGAAACGCTGTCCAAGGCCAATTTCACGTCGGAGGCGGTGCGAGACAGCAACGTCAATGCGCGCCTGGCGCGGGCTTCGATTCGGTAACGGACCAGGTTGGACCGAAAAATCGCCAACTGCCCGATCAAGACCCCAAAGTTCGATGCGTTCCAGGCCGCGGACTGGCGATCGTAGAAGTGCGTCATAGCCAGTTTGGAGGAGACGGGAACGATGGCCGCGCTCCCCAGGGAGCCTCCGAACCTGCTCTCGATGTCCAGCCGAAGCTCCCGGACGTAGGCGGAGAGCTTTTGCCTCCGGGAGAGAACCACCTTTCCGCCCTCCATGTCATCCCGCTCCAGATCGATCTGAGAAAGCAAAAAGACGACCCTCTGATCTTGTTCCAGAACGGCCTCCAACAACTGGAGATCGGGCGTCTTGAAACGGTTTCTTATGGAGGTGACGTAGATCACGATGTCCAGAGTCGGGAGCAGACGGCGCAGCAAAAACTCGGAATGTTCAGGAAAGTCGCAGGCGTCCAGCCCCGGCGTGTCCACGAGAACGAGCCCCTCTGGGAAAGCGGCACCCGGACTGGTCCACTCCAAAAAGGCGATCGCCTGTTCGTTGGAGGAATTCATGAAGGGATTCATGAAGGGATTCATTCGCTCGGAGGTCAGGCTCTCCATCCATTGGGGGGTGAGCCGCGCCCCGAAAACCCGCTCTCGTTCTCCATTCTGGAAAACGACGGTGACAGCCCGTGTTTCCCCTTTGCGGCAGCGGATCACCCGATGGGTGGTCGCCCTCGTCTCCTCGGGCAATAGCCGCTCGCCCATCATGGCGTTGATAAAAGTGGACTTCCCGCTGCTGGTGATGCCCACGACCCCGACCTCCAGGTCCGCCGCCTCCGTCGCCCGGAGCAGGTTTTCGATCTGGATTTTCCGGGCCGGGAAAAGTTTTTCCGTGAGCGGGTTCGACAGCGAAGACACCACACTGTCCAGGTATTTCCCCATGATTTCCCTGGAGTCCGGTTCTTCTCCGCTCTCGTCGGGGGACAGAGAATAGGGGTACTCCTCCGTGTCGCCTTTTTCGCGTTCTTCGCCTTTTCTCATCGAGAACGTCATCTCGGAAAAGTCCCTGAACGTCTTTTCATTCAGGTTTTCGTTCGTGTTTCCATAAAATGTGTTTTTCCCTAAAAGGCGTTTCAGCCGCGCCATATCCCCTTCCATTTCACGGATTTCCGTCACGTCCCACATCATCCCGATGACGCCCTCCGCCCTGCCGCCGGGGGTCACAAAGGGGCGCAGCGCCGCTGTCAGGCTCCGCAGCCTGCCGTGGGCGTCTTCGTAAGAACCGTCCTCCAGTTCCCACTCTCCCTGGGATTTTTCCCCGGATTCTTTCGGGCGGGCAAGGTCGATACATTCCAAAAGATGGGGGTTGCGGGCCAGCGCCTCCGCGAAAGCGTCGTTGCAAAAGGTCAGCCGGCCGCTTGCCTCCCGGTGAAACAGGAAGCTCGGCGCCGCGTTGACCATCTGTGTCGCAAGGAAAAGGCGTTTTTCCAAGACCTGGCAGCGAAGGTCTTTCTGAGAAAGCTGCTCCCCCAGGCGTCGGTTTTCCTCCCTTAGAAGCGTCTGTTGCTCCTCCAGTCCGCGCACAAGCGCCCGTTGCTCTTCATGATTTTGTTCGTCGAGCTTTTGCGGAGCGATGTCCGTCTCCACGCCAATCAGCCGCCGGATCTTCCCTTTTTTGTCCCGGAGGCAGAAAGCGTCCATCCGAAACCAGTGGTAGCGCCCGTCTCCGCAGTAGAGCCTGCGTTCCACGGAAAAAGCGTCCTCGTCGCTTTCGAAGACACGGCGTCGGAACTCCAGGCTCTTGGCGTAATCATCGGGGTGATAAAGCTCAAACCACTGGTCGAAGGCGTGAGGCAGGGTTTCGGGCGTCAATTTGACGCTGGAAATAAACTGAGAAGAATATCGGATTCGTCGAGTCCTGAAATCGACGTCGATGATGCTTTCGCGGGTATGCTTCAAAAATTTTTGCCAGACGGATTCGTCCTGAAAAGCGCGCCCCGAAACTTCGGTCATTGCTCTGGGGAATCCACCGAATCGACAGAAGTCAGACGAAGGACGCCCGCGGCTTCGCCGGTCGAAATCTCTGTTGTCAGCCTTCCTCTATCCGCTCCCATGCCTGTCAAGGCGTCCAAAAGTTTTGCCGCGCGGTCGCGCAAAAGGGTCCTTTGCTCGCTCGGTTTCAAATTGGAGTCGGTGTAAGTGGAAATACGGAATTTGAGGGAGGGGTCTTTTTCCATGAGCATCACGACTTTCTTAAATCCGGCCTCGTATCCTTTCCGCAAAATACTGGACCCGGAGGCGAAACGCGCGGGAAGCTCCAAGACGCCGGTGCGGTCCACCGTGTGCAGCAGGTCCAGCACCTGGGCCTCCGTTTCGTCGTCGGCAGCCGCGGACGAAAGACGGGAAACGCTCGTGGGGGTTTCGAGGATAGTCAACCGATATTCACGGGGCGAGGTGGATTCCTGGACTACCCAAACCTCGCGCCCAGGGCGGGCAAGTTTCCCCGCCACGTAGCGCCCCCCCAGTCCCGGATCCTCGCGGAACACGATCTCTCCTCCCGCGTTCTCCAAAGAAGCGAGGAAACGCAACATCAGCTCGGAGGATGAAAGGGGCCGTTCTTGCGCGTAATAGACGATTTCCGTCATTTTACCGCTCAAAAAAGCGGAATGACCCGCCACGGTCAGCACACCGTCGCTCACGACGTAGTCGGCGATGTTATAACCCTGCGGCCTTCGGAAAAGCGGATGATCACGGGAACCCCAAGTGTCGTATGCGAAGCTGGAAGACGCGCGCCACACCACCCAGACTGCGGCGGCGGCCAGCAAAGCGGCTTTGCGAAACATACAGGGCCTCCTTTCAGACTTCAAGCCAACCGATTCAAGCAAACAGATTCAACAAATAAAATAACTCAAATCCATTCAAAGCGGCATGTGCCGTATCCATGATAACAAACGGCATCGTGTACCGGCAAGCAGGAAAAAACACATCAATACCCGAATTATAACCTATTCTCAGTGGTCATTTGTCAACGTGAATTTTGCAAGCGTGAGTTTTTCACTGTTTTTTACTAAAAACTCCACTCGTCGGATTTTTTCGGCGGGTAGCCTCGCATTCGCTTGATTTTCTGACGTGATGTATAGGCAGGGCAAGTACTGGCGTATT
>JAISLU010000095.1 GCA_031277095.1 Synergistaceae bacterium | reverse complement strand
GCCAAAACGATGCCCGTCAGCGCACCCTTCAGGCTAATGACAGCCGATTCGGACAAAATGATGTAGGCGAGTTTTTTTCTGCTGCTGCCAAGAGCCCTGTAAATTCCGAACTCCCTTTTCCTTTCGTTGAGGGTGACCGCGAACAAAATCGCCAGAACTCCCACCGCGATAGCCCATAAAATCAGCACGAGAAGCGCGATAACGAACAAGAGGGTGTTCAGCCCCTCGGAGATGCTGCTGATCAGTCGCTTGGGTAGAACGACCTCCACTCCTTCCTGCCGAAACAAGCCGCGGATCTTCCCGTAGAACTTGTAGGGGTCATAGCCTTTGTCGAGGTTGACGGTGATAACCGAAACGGCGTGTTCTTCGTCCGGAATCTCGGCGCCGCTGTATTTGACATATTGTTTCAAAGCGTGCCGAGCCGTGTTCATGTCGAAAAAGATGGAAGTATCGAAACCCGTCCCGGTTTTGTCGAGCTGCCCTGCGACTGGGTAGTCTGTATTGAAAAATCGCAGTTTGTCTCCTTTTTTCGCTTCTATGCTGTTTCCAATCACGATTTCCCCCTGGCGCAGCCCCCCAGGAATTTGCTCCTGCAGCCACGGCGCAATAACAAAATCGTCTTCGGGAGCATAACCGATCAACTGGACCGGGAATGCGCAGTGAGAGGAGTCCATCGTGGCGATGAAAAGTTGAGCCGACGCTTTTGAAATCCCTTCTACCTTCATCAATCTTCCCGTGAGTTCGCCGCTCAAATAGAAACCACTGGGCTCTCCCCTCAAGATGACGCCCTCCAATTTCTGCCCATAGCCCTTCGGGGTCAACATCGCGTCCGCGCCGAGCCGGTTGGACATGCTGGATATTCTGTTCAACAGGCTAAACGACAAAAGGGACCCGTTTGAGAGTACGAAAGAAAGCAACGCAACGAACGCTATCTCGCAAAAAGTACGAAAAGGCTTGCGTTTCAAATTTTCTCTCGCGATCGCGAAGGGAGTGAATGTCTGTTCCCGCATCTTCTGGATACTCCTTATAGGCCGCATCTTCCGGCGAAGCAGCTTCCGCAGCGTTCTCCGCAGGAGGGTATGACAGGTCCCGATGATTTCGCCAGGTTCTTGAGCAGATCGCGGCGTTTGACGTAATTTTGCAGGGTTTTTTGCACGTCGCCGGGCAGAGCGTATCCCACAATATTGGACGCTGCCAAAGTTTCAATGGCATGGGGGCCGATCTGGGCGCATAGGACATAGGACACGTCCGAAAGCAATTCGACGGCCGCTTCCAGTCGCTTCGAGAGGGCTGCTTCCGATAAAGATAGATGACGACAACCTTTATTGCTAATGTTGCCGATATCATCGATCTCATAAACATAAAAATTTTCAGCTTGCCCAAAATGCCGGTCGATGTTGATTCCATCGGAACTGGCTACCGCTATTCTCTCCATCGTCATCGACTCCATATATGCAAAAATGCAAAATTGACCGCGCGCCGCTTGGCGCCAAACAAGTATAAAAAAAACCAGCCTTCGATCATTCGATGAAAAAGGCTGGCTTTATGGACAGAAACGTCGCATTCCAAAAAAGTTCAGGTTTTCATCATCGAACATACGTTTACATAAATCCACAGCACAGCAGCGACAAATTTTCATCTGCCGCTCCCGTTTGCATATACACATCTTTCTCGCTGCAATATCCAACCCAATATCCAAATTCAACCCAATATTCAAATCCAACCCAATATTCAACCAGCTCATTCAAAATTCACCTTTCGAGGTTACTTTTCGCGTTTAAAATTTCGGGATTAAAAGCATCAATAGCATATCAATTTTATATATTTAATAATTATAGTAAGAAATAGCTGTTCGTCAAGAGGCGCAAGAGGTTTAAAGTCATCAATTTGCAGTCGTCGCACTTTTTTTATTTCGCATCATCTCGCCTCATTTCGCGGTTACCCGTATCGTACTTGTGATCATTCCCATCCAGCAGGTATAGACAAAGTCGCCTTCTTTGTCTGGAGTAAATGTCACGACTGTTTTTCCCATGTCAAGGTCAGTTTTTAGGCCAAAGGCAGGGAGTTCTATGGAGTTGTTGCAACTATTATAATTTTCCTCGGTCACCAAAATCGTCCACACCACCGGAATTCCAGCCTTTACCCAAATTGGCGGATAACTGTATGCCTCGAACTCCGTCGTCAGGCACTGAGAATCTCCGACCATGACGGACGTGATAAAATCGCCGGAATCTTCCGTCAAGGCTGCCATCGGCCATTGAACGCCTGAAAGGGCAAGGCCGCGCCCGACCATCAGAAAACCCATGATACATACGACGACAGCGCTGCCCTTCGTTACGAGATGAGAAAATCTTTTGCCGAAGAGCCCACCGAACGCGCCAAACAGGTACAAAGCGGGGACTGTTCCCAGTACAAAGGTCAACATGGACGCAGCGCCGACGAGAACGCTTTTAGTGGAAATCGCGTAGACCTGTACGATTTGCAAAGGGCCGCAGGGCATAAGGCTCGTCAAAGAGCCGATCAAAAACGGATTTTTCCCCTTTAGCGTCCCTTTGTACAATAATTTAGCGAGCCATTTTGGCATCGGCAAAGAAATTTTTCTCAAAAATGGTGAAATTCCAAGCAAGTTAATACCCAGCAAAAGCATGAAAACTCCGCCGATGAGAGGAACGGCGCCCGTCAATCGCCCGGAAAAGGTCAATGTCTGCCCTAAGCCTCCCGCCAAGGCTCCCACTAAAGTATAAGAAAAAATTCGGCCGGCGTTATAAATCCCAGGGTAAAAGAGATGCGTTTTGTCGGTTGAACCTTCCCCGCGGTCTTTATGTTCTCCGGCGGAGTTCAAGGTTTGCGTCAAAATCAATCCACCGCACATGCCCACGCAATGGAGAGAGGTCAAGAACCCGAACAACAGCAGAATCCCGTAACCCACGTCTTGGTCCAAAGATGGAAGGTAGGCGAGGTAATAAGCGTTTTTCAAAAAAACCTCTACCTCGCTCCAATAGAAATACAAATTTACACTCCCGAGCAAGATCAAAAACGCAAGGATCGTTACCCACTTTTTTGGTCGTTTCGCTCTCATACTACCGCCTCCCGAGTTTCATGAGCTTTCAGCCCTTTCTTGCCGCGGAGTCTGAAACGTTTCAGGCTCATGGAATTGAGCAGGACGGAAACGGAGCTGAAGGTCATCGCGGCGGCCCCCACGGTGGGGTTCAAATGTCCCGTAAAAGCTATGGGAATGGCTATGATGTTATAGACGAACGCCCAGAAAAGATTCTGATAGATTTTGACGATTGTTTTCCTGGAAAGCCGTATAGCGGATGGCAGCGCCAGAAGGTCCTCGCCCGGAAGCACCACCCCCGCCGTTTCTATGGCAACGTCCGTCCCGCCGCCTATGGCGATGCCCGCGTCCGCCACGGCCAGGGCGGGAGCGTCGTTGACTCCGTCCCCCACCATGGCGACAGCGCGGGTTCTTCCTTTCTCGTGTTTAAGTTTTTGAATCTCCTCCGCTTTGCGTTCGGGCAGCACCTCGGCGCGCACGTCGCGTATTCCCACCTGTTTGGCTATCACCTCAGCGGCATAACGGTTATCACCGGTCAGCATAAAAACCTGTATTCCCATGTTTTGCAACTCAGCGACCGCTTGTGCGGAATGTTCTTTCACCTGATCGGACAGAGCTACGGCACCGATCAACTGCCCTTCGATTCCTAGAAAAACGGCCGTTTGCCCATGAGTGTGCAGTTCGCGGGAAACGTTTTCGACAAAAATTCCCGCAGCCGCAACATCGCAGGTTTCGGAGACAAAGGGAAGGTTGCCAGTCACAACCTGTTTCCCTTGCAGCGAGCAAAGAATCCCCTTTCCTGGAATGGCTTTGAAATCCGTGACCGTGTCCGTTCTTTCGTCGAGAAGACCCAGCTCTTCCGCTCGCCTGTAAATTGCCCTGCCCAAGGGGTGTTCAGAATTGCCCTCCGCCAGGGCGGCGACACGCAGCGCCCCGCTTTCACCGTAAGAGGCGAACCCTGCTTCCGTGAGAAAAATACCCGCCACGGAGGGCGATCCTTTGGTGATCGTTCCCGTTTTATCGAGCACGACGACTTTGACGTTATGAAGTGTTTCAAGGGTTTCGCCGTTCTTGATCAAGACGCCGTTTTGCGCCCCCAAGCCCAGTCCCGCCATGATGGCCGTGGGTGTAGCGAGCCCCAACGCGCAGGGGCAGGACACCACCAGTACCGACACCGCGTAGATGATGGGCAGGTCGATGATGAAAAAACTTCCGTTGAAGATGTAAAAGTACCATGTCACAAACGTGAGCGCCGAAATCGTCAGCACCACGGGAATGAAAACGCCGGATACCCGATCGACGGTCTTCTGGATGGGCGCTTTGCTGTTCTGCGCTTCTTCGACGTAACGAATGATTTCCCCTAGCTTCGTGTTATTCCCGACTTTTGTTGCCTTGAAGCGGAAAGCGCCGTATTGATTGAGGGTAGCGCCGGTTACAAAATGTCCCTCGCGTTTTTCCACGGGCAGGCTTTCTCCTGTGAGCATGGATTCATCGACCATGGACCAGCCCTCCAAAACGACCCCGTCCACAGGGATTTTCTCCGCCGGCTTGACGGACAACACATCTCCGGGAACGACTTGTTCCACAGGAATATACGTCTCCGTCCCATCTCGAAGTACTCTGGCCGTTTTGGGGCGAAGCTGGACGAGTTCTTGAATGGCTCGGGTCATATGCCCCTTGGCCTTGCTTTCCAGGTATTTGCCCAGCAAAACCAGCGTGATGATGGTCGTGGATGTTTCGAAGTACAAGTTTTTCATGCCCGCCTGGTAGAGATATTTCTGAACGGGCGAGTTGCAGATATAGAGGCTGTAAAAATACGCGGCGCTGGAGCCTAGTGCCACGAGCACGTCCATTGTAAGAACGCGGGTTCGCAGCGAATAAAAAGTGCTTCGATAAAACCGTGCGCCCACGACGAACTGTACGGGTGTAGCCAAGATAAGTTGCAATTGCCAGTCGTGGAGGAAACGGAAATCCCACGAGATTTTCGCGAGAAGCCTTCCCCAGACCGTCAGGCTATTGGGGTCGAAAACACTATGACAGAACTCCGTCGCCTCCAGAAACATGCACGCAAAAATCGGGAAGCTCAACACAGCCGAGACGAGAAACCATCGGAATTGTTTCCTCTGTTCCGCGTAAGCAGGTGAGAAATCGCCAGTTTCCAGGGCTTCTCCCTCTTCGCCCACCGAAAAACCCAGCCCTTTGATGATACGCCGAATATCAGAAAGGTCAAGAAAATCGCTGTCGTATTCCACCATCGCTTTTTCGGAGGCGTAGTTCACGTCAACTTTGCTGACGCTTTTCAAGTTTTCGAGCCCGGCTTCTATGGCTATGGAACAAAGAGTACAAGTCATTCCGTAGATTTTCAACGTAACAGTTTGCCGCATGAAGGAGCCTCCCTATGTCCATTGAATTCTGTATCGGCAATTCTTTCGTTCAGTCCGACAATTTCTCGTTTCTATTTGCTGTGCTGCTTTGTCGCCTGCCCTTCGGACTGCTGTTCCGGCTGTCCGTGTTGCTGTGTTTTTTCCGTTTTATGCCCGCTTGGCTGTCCATGTGGAGATTGTGATTCATGTTTGATAGGGCCGGCTCCCGCGGTCGGCAGATCTTTCGCTTCGTGGGGAGTCGCTTCGGCGAGGGATTTCACCTCGATGACTTCATAGGCAAGGTTGACATTGCTGGTACTTTTCCTCCTGTCCTTCAGCAGTTTTCCCTTTACGGTGACGGGCAGATAGGTCTCTTTTGTGGACGCCACGATGAAGTTGTAAGCGGTTTTCTGTCCTCCGGTGCCGTCCAAGTTCTTCAGGTTCGTAAAAAATTTGCCGTCGAAGTAATAAAATTTATACTTGTCGTGACCGTCTTTGATGGCGATACCGTAACCGCTTTTCGCGCAGCCTTCCATCAACTTGCAGCCCCGAGCGTCCGAGCCGGGGTCGTTGGCCTTCTCCAGGAAGCAATGTTCGTCGATGAGAAAACCTGTCCATGTATCTTTTTCTTGATGGGCGAAGACGTGCCCGGCACCCAATACAAACAGGAACAAAAAAAACACCGACACTTTTACAACGCCTTTTTTTCCGTATGGCATAAATTGTTCTCTCCTTTTTATATTTTTTTTATATTTTTAACGTGAATCATTGCCGAATGTGTTCGAGCGGTTACTCATTACAAACGCGCCGAAGGGGAAATTTCGTCGGCAACGTCTTTGCCGCTGGGGCGAAGCTGAGAGGCAGAGCTGGCGTCGTTTTGCAGAAGTTCCCATATCCTATGGGTTATCCAACTATAGTCCGCCGACACTCTCATGTCCGCCGCTGTGCGCGGGCGCGGAAGATCGATGTCGACGATTTTTTTGATTTTCCCGGGCCGGTTGGTCATAACAACCACCTGGTCGGCAAGGAGAACCGCCTCTTCGATACTGTGAGTTACGAAAAGAATCGTTTTCCGCGTCTTTTCCCAAATGCGCAGCAATTCGTCTTGCAGGGCCTCACGGGTCTGGGCGTCCACGGCCGCAAAGGGTTCGTCCATGAGAAGGATCTTCGGTTCGTAAGCCAGAGAGCGGGCGATGGCAACCCGTTGACGCATTCCGCCCGAAAGCTCGTTGGGATAACGTTCTTC
>JAISLU010000020.1 GCA_031277095.1 Synergistaceae bacterium | reverse complement strand
CCCATCAAGCGGCACATCGTAACGACGACAGCATAGAGCAGAAGAAGCTCTCCAAGTTTCTTTCGCGCTTCGGGAAAATCGAGAGTGTTTTCCGGCTCGTTCACAAGGTTATCCTCCCTCGTTGCGTCTTGACGTTCTACGAAAATTTCCCCACTTCAGCCGTCCTTCAATAGTGCTTTCTTACTTATTTTTACCAATGTCAAGAACTTGAGATCTTATAATATATTTGCATATTGCACCTCCAGAATTGAGAGAATTTGCGCGTGCATGGTTTAAGTTTGCATGGTTTAAGTTTGGAGTCACATTTCTCCCTTAAGTTGGTGACATTGCATTATCGACTGAATCGAAACGGCCTCTATCGAAACATTACAAACGAAATATTGCAAATATTATAGAAGAAATATTAAAAATCTTGTAATCCTTGCAAATCTCTCAGGGGAATGGGATGATATAGTCGTGTAACTTAAAAAATGTTAAATTTACATACGTTAAATAGAGCAATGGACTTGTTTTTTAACTATTCTAACTTTAGGCTTTTTATCTTAATTCACTATACTTAAATATGTTCGAACTATACAAGGGAGGTTCTGCCCTTGAAATCAAAGGAGGTTGTCAGGTTGAGCAGCAGCGAATCAGGCAGTGCGCAGCAACGGGAGCATTGGGGAAGTCGGTTGGGGTTCGTTCTTGCGGCCGCGGGTTCTGCCATCGGTTTGGGGAACATCTGGCGCTTTCCCTACCTTGTGGGTAAAAACGGGGGGGCGATTTTTATCCTGGTTTACCTGGTCATCACCATTTTCATCGGATTGCCGGTGATGCTGGGGGAGTTCGCCATCGGCCGGGCGGCGCAAAGGTCCCCTGTGGGGGCTTTCCGCGCCCTCAATGTCAATCCTTTCTGGGGCGTGATCGGGTGGATGGGAACCTTGGCGGGAGGGTTTCTGGTTCTTTCCTATTATAACGTCATCGGCGGCTGGACGATCAAGTACATGGTCGCCTCCTTCACCGGCCTCATGGACTCCACCGCCACGGCCGAGCAGTCGGGCGCTTTTTTCGGCACGTTCATCGGCGAGCAGGGGCAGGTCGTCGCCTTCCAGGTTCTCTTCGTGTTCGTTGGGATGTTGATCGTGTGGGGCGGAATCGGGAAGGGCATTGAGCGGTCCTGCAAAGTGATGATGCCTCTGCTTTTCATTATCATGCTTGTCTTGATCGCCCGGGCGGTGACGCTTCCCGGGGCCGAGGCGGGAATCAATTTCTATCTGAACCCCGACTGGAGCAAGTTGAAGGACCCGGCCCTGTATCTCGACGCCTTGGGGCAAAGTTTCTTCTCGCTCTCCCTGGGCTTGGGCATCATGATCACCTACGGGAGCTATATCGGCAAGGACGAGCATCTGCCGTCGTCCAGTCTGTGGACGGCAAGTCTGGACACGCTGATCGCCCTTCTGGCGGGCTTCGCCATCTTTCCCGCGGTGTTCGCCATGAACTTCGAGCCAGGGGCGGGGGTCGGGCTGACCTTCATCACTCTGCCCGCGGTGTTCTCCAAAATGCCGGGGGGCGCGTACGTTTCGTTCCTGTTCTTCCTGCTCCTCTTCTTTGCCGCCATTACGTCCTCTATGTCTCTTCTGGAGGTCGCCACCACCTTCGCCATGGAGAAGTTCAGCCTCAAACGCTCTCATGCCGTCTGGCTCACGGGGATCATCGTCATTCTGCTGGGAGGCTACTCGTCCCTTTCCCTCAGCGGTCCCCCCAAGATCACCTTCATGGGCAAGAGCAAGGACTTCCTGGATGCGGTGGACTATCTCTGCAACAACATCCTCCTACCGGTGGGCTCTCTCCTCACCTGCGTCTTTGTGGGGTGGTTCTGGCTCGATCCCGCTAAAAAAGAGCTGACCAACGACGGAGAAGTCGCGTGCCCCTGGATGGGCGTGTGGACGTGGTGCGTGCGCTTCTTCGCGCCCTGCGCCATTTTTTATATCTTCTGGACGGGGATCAAATGGTAAAAGGGAAAAAACGTAATCCCCGGGGCAAGTCGTCGCGGAGAGGACAATTTTCCCAATTTTTCAAGGATGTTTCTTTTTGCAAAGATGTTTTTTCTTGCAAAGATGTTTTTTTGGAAGGATGTTTCTTCTTGCAAAGTTGTTTCTGCTCGATTTTAGCAGGTTCCAACAGATTTCTATAGAATAGAATCCGAGGGTTGACAAAAGTATCCTCTCCTCCTATTATAAATATACTTATTATATATACACTTATTTAGGAGGACGAGATTATGGAGCTACAATGCAAAATCGAGGTAAACGCCGCAAAGGAAACCATTTGGCCTTATTACGCCGATCCGGCCAAGCGTTCCGTCTGGGAAGAAAACCTGGAGAGCCTTGTTTTTGACGGTGAAGTCAAGGCTGGGACCACGGGCAGAATGAAATTGAAAGATATGCCGGAAATGGCGTTTACACTGACGGAAGTTGTCGAATATGCTTCCTACTGCGACAGGACAGATGTTCCGGGCATGGGAAGCCTGTTCTTCAGCCACAAAATTTTGCGAGAAGGCGGGAAAACGTATATTCAGCACAGCGTCCGGCTGGGAAAAGAAACACATAAATTTACGAACGAAGATTTGCGCTTTCTCAGCGGCGTGTTCGCGGACGTTCCCGCCGCAATGCTGAAAATCAAAGGGGAGGTGGAGGTGAAAAAGTAATTGAACTTTCCGTCGGAAAAGTTCAAAAACGATTCGGATGCTTCTACGGGTTTGATTTTTATCCGTGCGTACAACAAATGGCATACAACCATCAAAAACGAGCTGGGGAATGTGGGGATAACACATCCCCAATTCGTGGTGATGACCGTCTTGTATTATCTGAGCCAGTCTGACGAATTTGTGACCCAGGCAAGCGTCGCGAAAATGGCCGATATGGACGCTATGACTGTTTCGCAAATTGTCAGAGGACTTGAAAAAAAGGGTTTTTTGACGAGAACGGCCAATCCCAAAGACACGCGGGCAAACGCTGTCCGGCTTTTGGAGAAAGGTCAACACGCCGTCGCGCAGGCTTTGCCGGTTGTGGAGAAAATAGACGAAGATTTTTTCGGCGCTTTGGCCGGCGATGAAAAAACATTCCGGGATTTTCTTCGCAGGTTGTTGTAGCGGCGAAGATTTTGCGCCACCGCACAGCTAGTCTTGCGTTATTCAGGCTCGAAATGAGAGGCCGGCCGCTGGAATCACAAGCGGCCGGCCCCTTTCGATTTTACGTCTTTCCATGAACCCCGTCAGCGGGTCATCAGTTCATAAAGGCGCCACACCCTCCTCAGAGCGTTTTTCTGCTGACGGGTGATGGCAAAGTCCACATAATAGCCTCCGCCGCTGTCGAAGCGCACGTTTGCGTCCTTGCTGGCATAGATTTTTTTTATCAACCACTCTTCGGCCGGCATCGTTATGGACTCCCAGACATTTTCGTTATCGTTGCTGCGCACGACCCGGTCCACGTCCACCGGAACGGCGATTTTTTCCCCATCTATGCTGAACACCAACGCCTCGAAAAATATCCACCCTTTCCCGCTGAATCCCGCCAGAAGCGAAGGCCAGGTGTAGCCGTCTTTTTGGCCGATGGACAAAAAAAACGACAAGGCGTTGCGGGGAGGATTGACGGGCGTACTCTTGTCGTAGAGCCATTTGACACCCTCGGCCACGTCGGTGCCCGAGCGCATGTTCGCTCTCAATTTCTGGATCTCCGCTCCGCTGGCCGCGCCGAGAAAAATAAAAATCATAAAAACGGACACGACTCCCAAAATACACTTTTTCATTATCTATACACCCCATTTCCGACATAATATTAGGAACAATCGAAACATCGGCCCCACGAATTTTTGATGAATTTTGGCGTAGATTTTCACCCAAAGGCTTCCCATAATAAAGACTTCCCGTAATTGTGAATTATAGCATTTTTTGGGTGTGGGATACACTGCGCCGTCGTTTGCCGCGAGATGCTAACAGTTTTTGCCTAAGAGTTTGCCAAGAGTTTTTGGCGCTCTCTTCAGATCCCTCTGCTTAGAGCACCCAGCTGCTTAGAGCGCCCAGCCCGGAACGAAACACCAGGCATTTTTGAGTTCGGCGTCATAGTCCTGGGCGTTGGGGTCGAGGTGGTAGAGGAGTTCGTAAAAGGCTTGGGAGTGGTTCAACTCTTTCAGGTGGCAAAGTTCGTGGAGCAAAATATGCCGCGTCAGGTGAGAGGGTAAAAATAAAAGATGGCTGTTGAGGTTTACGTTACCCTTGGCAGAGCAGCTTCCCCAGCGGCTCTTTTGTTCTTTGATCACGACTTTGGCGTAGGCGAAGCGGTGCCGGCGGGCAATCTCGTCCAGCATGGGGGGAAGATGCTCGCGGCCTTTCAGGTGTATCCATCGCTTCAGCGCGGCAATGGCCTCTTCTTTGTTGAAGTCCGACGTCAGAGTGAGGATTCCGTTCCGGGCGGACAGGCGGTCCCGGGTCAAGGGCGCGAATTCCACAACCCACCGCTCATCGATGGCGCGCAGCTCGACCACGTCGGGTATCCCCAGGGTACTTTGCCTGAATTGGGTGGGTACCGCCATTTTTTCCAGGGTCTTGGCGATCCAGTCTTTTCTTTTCTCCAACAACGGAAGCAAATCCCGGCCCACACAAAACTTCTGGGGGACCACCACGATCAGCCCATCCGGCGAGACGATAAAACGCACGTAGCGGGCGCGGGGACTGCGCTTCACGGTGTAGGGGTAAACGAAGGGAAAGGTCAGCTTCATTGGGAAGAACGGCTCCAGCGGGCCAGGGCGGAGGCCGCCGCGCCGAAAATCGGGGCGTCCGTGTCCAGGGCCGACGAACACAAGTTCATGGTTTGCTTGAAGGGCTCGCCCAAGTAACGATAAATACGCCCCTCCAGAAGCTCCATAAACCCGGCGCCCTTGCGCAAGCCGCCTCCCACGATCACCGCCTGGGGGTCGAGAATGTGGACCAGGGTGGCGATGCCCCGGGCGATGTCGTTCAGGGCGAGGTCCCAAAGGGACACGACCCTGGGGTCCGTGACCTTGGGGTCCGTGACTCTTGGGTCCGTGACCCTGGGGTCCCGCATCAGCCAAAGGTCTTTGAGAACGGGGGGCAGTCCCATCTCTCGGGCCTTGCGCTCCAGGGCATCCGCGCCGCACATGGCCTCCAAGTGACCGAACCCGCGGCAGCCGGGCCCGCAGGGTTCATCGTGACCCAGCACCATGTGCCCCAGCTCCCCCGCTATGCCGTGAGCGCCCGTCAACAGCCGTCCCCCCACGACGATCCCGCCGCCGATTCCCGTACCCAAGGTGAGTACCACGTAGTCGGTCATCCCCTTGGCCGCGCCGGCAAATCCCTCCCCCAGCGCGTAGGCGTTGGCGTCGTTTTCTATGGCGACGCATTGCCCCAGTTCGTCTTCGAACATCCGGCGCAGGGGAAGGCCGTTCCAGCCCTCGAAGTTCGCCACCATCAGGGAACGTTCCCGCGCTGCGTCGATACCGCCGGGAATACAGATCCCCACGGGAGTATCCTTGTCCGCGCCCAATTCTCGCGCCATTCGGGCGACCTGGGCGATGACGGGAGTGAGCTGCCGGCTGGGGTCCGTGGGTTCCTCGAATCTCTCGCGGATGACGTTTCCCTCCACCCGGCCCGCCACGACTTTATGGCCGCCCAGGTCCACCCCTATGGCCCGAACGCCCTCGGTGTTCAGCGTTTTTTCGAAGGTACCGATATCGAGAATCATCGAGGTTCACGGCATGAGGCTGGGAATGGAAAAGGACACATTGGAGCCCTTTTTGAGAATACTCGTGATGGAAATTTTTCCGCCCAACATTTTGACTCGATCTTCCATGTTGATAAGTCCATACGATCCCCGTTCTTTTGCGGCCTGTCTCTCCTGCTCGACGTTGAACCCTTCGCCGTTGTCCGTAACCCGGATCTTCAAGGTTTTTTTGGAGTAGGCGATGGATACTTTGATTTCGGTGGCCCCGTGGCCCGCCGCGTTGACCACCGCCTGGTGCAGGGTCTTGAACGCCCCGAGCCTTATGCTTGCGGAGACGTCTTCCAAATTGCCGCTCAACGTAAAGGAGAGCTTGCAACCCCACATTTGGCGTATCTGCGCCGTCAAACGCCTCAAAGGTAAATCGAACCCCTCCTGTATGCCCGTCGGGCTCAAATGGAACAGAAACGCCCGTATTTCGCTCAGGCCGTTCCGGGTCTGCTCCAGCGCCCGCTCGAACTCCTCCCCGGCCTTCTCGTAGTCCGCGCGGCGCATATATTCCTTGCCCGCCTCCAGCATCAGCCCCACCGCCGAAAACGTCTGAGTAGGGCCATCGTGAAGCTCCCTGGCGAAAGCGGCTGCGTCCCGTTCGGCCAAATGGAACGCCGTCTGCATGGTTTCGGTGTTGCGCACGGCCTCGTCACTCACGGAAAAATCTTCCGGCATGGACACCAGGTTGAGCACCATCCGCAGACGGTTGCCCATATTGTCGCTTCTGGACACGAGGCGGCCCAAGCGATGTTCTTCCTGGATAAGGGACTCTTTTTCGGTACTCAGAAGCCGGTACCGCTCCTCCAGAGAACCGCGTATTTTCATGAACTCCGACGCCCGCTCGTAGGAGGCTTTTTCGTCCAGCGTTTCGCCCCGGGTCGAGCTTTGTATCAATTCTTCCCGGGATCGGTCGTAGTCCTTCACCGCCTTGTCGATAGCCGCGGCCAGCTCTCTCAGCTCCATCACAAGAGCCTGGGCGCGTTTTTTCACATCTTCGAGACGTTGGGTTTCTTCCTGTCTCATAAGATAGAGTTCGTCGAGGCTTTCCTGCAAAGAAAGGCTTATGCGCTTTTCGATATCTGCAATTTTGTCTGCCATCAAGGTAACTCCATTGTTCAGCTCCCAATGGGGCAAAAGCGACGTCCAAGCTCATAAAACGCAATTGGGGGGCTTGAACGGGCACGACTTATTCCACAGAGCGATTATACTCTTTCTCTCCGCTCTGCTACAAGACTACCCGTGGGCACCCCACAAGGCGGCGTAAAGGCCGTTGCGAGCCAGGAGTTCCTCGTGACGCCCCTGCTCCGCTATGCCGGTGTCGGTCAAAACCACGATGCGGTCGGCGTGGCGAACGGTGGAGAGGCGGTGGGCGACCACCAGCGTCGTCCGTCCCTGGCTGAGTTCGTCCAGGGCCTTTTGGATCTGGGCCTCCGTGACGTTGTCCAGGGCGCTGGTCGCCTCGTCGAGAATCAGGACAGGAGGGTTTTTCAAAAAAACGCGGGCTATGGCGATACGCTGTTTTTGTCCGCCGGAGAGCATCACTCCCCGCTCTCCCACGTAGGTATCGTAGCCGTCGGGCAGGGCGCTGATGAAGTCGTCGAGGGAGGCTTTTTGAGCGGCGGCCCGGATTTCTCCGTCCGAGGCGTCCACGTTGCCATAGGCGATGTTGTCCCGGATCGACCCGCTGAACAGAAAGGTCTCCTGCTGCACGATCCCCACCTTCCGCCGGAGAGACAGGCGGGTGTAACGGCGGATATCCGTGCCGTCCAGAGTGATGCGCCCCGCGTCCAGCTCGTAAAAACGGGGAAGCAGATGACAGAGGGTCGATTTGCCTCCCCCCGAAGGGCCCACCAGGGCCACGGTCTCCCCTTGGCGTATGTCCAGACACAGATCGGACAAAACGTTTCTGTCCGCCTTATCGTCGCCGTAACGGAAGGTGACGTGTTCGAACGATACCGCGCCTCTCACGTCGGTCAGCTCCTGGGCGCCCTCGTCGTCTTGCTCGGGCTCCTCCGCCATCAGTTCCTGGATACGGACGAAGCCGGTCATTCCGTTTTGAAGCTGCTCCACAAAGTTGATCAGGCGTTTGATGGGTTCGGTGAACAGCCCCACGAACAAAAGGTAAGCCGCAAATTCCCCGGCGTCGATCTCGCCGTAATAGGCGAATAAACCGCCGGACGAAAGCGTCGCCAGAAGCAGCAGGTCCATGATGAAACCCGTCCCGGAAAAAAATTCCGCCATTGCGCGATACTGCTGCTTGCGGGCGAGAGCATAGGCTTTGTTGCCGTTTTGAAATTTTTCCAGGTCGTGCCGGGAGGTCTCGAAGGCCTTGGAGATCCGCACACCGTCGATGCTGTTCGCCAAATCGGCGTTGACTTCGCCGATCTCGACGCGGGTCTTCATGGAGGTCCGGGACAGCTTGCGGCGCATGAGGCCCGCGAACCAGAGCAAAAAAGGGACGAAGGCGAAGATGATCAAGGTGAGGCTCACGCTCATGGTACACAAGATGGCGAAAGACCCCGAGAGCATCACTATGGACAGGAAAAGGTCTTCCGGTCCATGATGGGACAGCTCGGCGATCTCGAAGGTGTCGTTGATGATGCGGGACATGAGGGTCCCCGCCTTGGTCTTGTCGAAGAAGGTGAAGGGCAGGCGCTGCAGATGGTCGAAGGCGTCGCGGCGAATGTCCATGGTGATGAGAACGCCCATTACGTGCCCGTAATATTGGATGAAGTAGTTGAGGCCGGCCTTGAACAGGTAGATGCCCAAAAGCGCCGCCATCCACCCCACCAGGGCAAAAAATCGTCTTTCAGGGATGTAGACGTTGATGATGCTGCGCGTGACGATGGGATAAAACATATTGCACACCGACGATAAAAACGCGCACACCATGTCGGCGGTAAAAAGCCTGAGATACGGAACGTAGTAAGAGGCAAATTTTTTGAACAAGCAAAAACTCCTTTAAGCGAAAACTCCTTTGTCCGTCAGCGAGCGCCGGCGGCGGTCACTCCACGCCCGCCGGATGGAACTTGAAAAAGTCCTGATAATTTTGCCAGAACAGCGCCACTTCCTCCGCCGTCCAGTCCAAGGTGTCCAAAACGATCTCCTCCGTCCGGTGATTGCGGTGCATTTTGTTGCGCCACCCTTTGTCCCGCTTGTACTTTTTGTAAGTATTGGGATTGGCGGCCAGCCCCTTCTGCATCCGCCACAGGGTGTATCCTCCTTCGTACTGCCAGCCCGCCGGAAGGGCGTTTTTGTTGTAGGCGAGTTTTTTCTTGTATTGTTGCCGGGTCATCTTGGTTTGCGACGCCCAAGCAGCCTCTCCAAAAGCGCCAAACAGGGCCAAGGCCAGCAACGCAGACGCGGTTACTTTTTTAATCGCGCTTCCTATCGTTTTTTTCAATTCTTTTTTCGGCTCTTTTTTCAATTCTTTTTTCATGCCCGCGCCACCTCTTTCATCTCTTTTTTTCTTTCCATTTTATTGGCGTACATGGCCTCGTCCGCCACATTGATGGTCTCCATCAGCGTGGTGGCTTTGCCGGGGTAGATCGCCAGCCCGAAATCCATCACCACCGAAATATTGGGGCTGTCCGGGTCGGTGTCGTCGCTTTTGATTTGCAGGTTCTCCAGCTCCTGTTCGATGCGCTTGAGTATGGCCTCGGCGTCTCTGATCGAAACGTTGGGCAGCAGGAGAATGAATTCGTCCCCGCCGTAGCGCCCCACGCTGTCGCTGAGCCGCAGGTTTTTCTTGATGGCGGCGGCGGCTTTGAGCAGCACCTCGTCTCCCTTACTGTGCCCGTAGTTGTCGTTGGTGTGCTTGAAATTTCCCATGTCCCCTATGATCAAACAGGCGTTGCCGCCGTAGCGGGCGATGCGGTCGCTCTCCTCCTGGAGGCGGCGAATCATGTAACGCCGGTTCCATATCCCGGTCAGAGGGTCAATGAAAGCCTCTTCCTCCCGCACGGCCATGAGATCGTAAAGCACCCAGAAGCCCGCAACGTAATCCACCAGCAACTGGTACATCTTGAGTTCCGCCGGAAGAAGCCCCGAGGGTTTGTAAAGGTCCACCGCCCCCACGCTGTGGGTCTGGAAAATGAGAGGAGAGACCCGCCGCGTTTCCATGCCTTTTTCGTTGTACTCCACAAGGGAATTTTTACGGCTTATCGCCTCCCAAACCAAGGCGCTGTCGGGCATGGGAATGTTGTCCTCCTCGTACCCGGCCAGGCACTCCAACTGGGGATTTTTGTCCAATTGATCGTCCACGAAAAGATAAACGGCACAAACGGAGTCTGCGACCACCTCTTTGAGATATTGCAGCATCCCGTCCAGCAAGTGATCTCTATTTTGCGTACGGAGCAGGGAGTGGATGAGGCTGTGAAGGCGCTGCAGGTGCTGGGCGTGGGCGTCCAGCTCGGACCGGTCGGACTGTTCTTCGAAATAAAGCCCGATGTTCCCCCCCAAAATGCTCATCAAGGTGACGTCCTGATCCGTAAATTCCGACGTCCCCTCCAGCTTCATGATGCCCCAGGTCGTGTCCCTGTAGGTCAGGGGAACGGCCAAAATGGAATGTGAATATTCGGCGTCATGGCGAGAGAGCTGGTCGGCGGGAAATCCTTGCCGCGTGATGGGGGTTCTGTCGATGTAGGCCTGCCCCAGGGGCCCGTTTCCGGCCAAAAGACCGTTCACCGCGCCGAAGATCTCCGCCGCGTCCAGCTCCTTCGCGCTGTCCAGGGCCCAGGGTTTATCCAGAAAGGAGGGTACCACCAGGGACAAAGACGAAAAAGAAACGGCCTTGGGCAAGTTCTCCTTCAACGCGTCGAAGAGCTGGGCAATGCCTTCGAACTGGTTGAACTGCTGAAGGAAGTCGAAGAGCCACCGCTGCTTTTCCGTAAGCAGTTTCAGTTCGGCCGAGTGCTTTTTCTGGAGGGTTATGTCGATCCCGGAAAAAATGTAGTTCAGGATATTGCCGTCGAAGTCGAAGATGGCCGCGATGCCGAACTCCAGGGTGATGTTCTGGCCGCTGCGGCAGATAAAATCCCCCTCCATGTGGAACTGCGTGTCCTCGTAGCTTTCGCACTCCCGCAGGACCTCTTCTATGGCGTCTTTGCCGTTCTTGCCGGCGTAGTCTTTCGAAAGGGACATGATGGGTGTTCCCTGAAGCTCCTTGGCGCCGTAACCCAGCATGTCGTAAAAGACCTGGTTCGCGTCGATCAGGTTGCCTTCGCTGTTCATAACCGCCATGCTGCCCGGCGCGTTTCTGAAAATCGCCTCCAACTGCCTCTCCGAAGAACGCATGGCCTCCACGGCGCGCTTGTAGGCGTCGATGTCCAGCATGGATCCCATCACTCTGACCACTTCGTTGGCCGCGTACTCCACGGCGCTGCTCCGAATCACGAACCACCGCCAGTCGCCGTGAACGCTCTGAGCCCGAAATTCCACCTCGAAGGCGAAGGTCTCCCCGGAAGAAAATTCAGATGAAGGCTCGGAAGGACGAAAACGGGTCACGGCTTTTTCGAAAACACCCACGTCGTCGGGGTGGATCAAAGCCAGAAAATCCTTGTAGGTCTCGATGTCCCGCCCAAAAATCACATGGCCTTTGGGGGTGAAGTGGAGGTGTCCGGCGGCGACATTCCAGATCCAGCAGCATCCCTTGGTGGTATTCGTCATGGTGGACACGAAAGCGTCCAAAAGTTTCGATTTATTCCGTTCTTTTACGAACAGGGCAAATTGCGCGCAAATAATCGCGTCGAACCCGAGAAAAAATAAAAACACCTTCCCGTCCAGCCGTAAAAGCACTCGAGCCGCCAAGGCCGACAACAGCAACAGTATCGCGCACAATCCTATTTTGAATGTGATCCCGTACTTTTCTATCTGAAACTGAAGCCGCTCGATAGTTTTCAAGTCTTTTTTGCCGACACTGTTCTTCGCACTGTTTTTTTCACTGTTTTTCATTCGTTTTCAACATCCTTGACGGGGAATCTCAGACAAAAGCGCAAAAAGCAGGAAAAAGCGCGCCCTTCTGCCCCTGTTTTCCGGAAAAGCGATCTCCGCGATGTTTTTCCTCGAATTTCGCTTGAACAAGTTTAACATACCTTCGATACGAACGAAATTTTCAGGGTATCCCGTCAGCAGATTCTGGGCAGTATCTCTCCCGCGGGCATGTCGACGAACCGCTGTCCTCCGATGGGGGTCTTCATCCCCACCATGCCGGGATGAGCGGCGACCACCCGGCCGATGACAGCCGCGTCCCGGCCCGCCGGGCTCCGCCGGAGCGAGGCCAGGCACTCCATCCCGTCCTCGGGGGCGACGGCGGCGAGGACACAACCCTCCGACGCCAGGTACAGCCGGTCGAGCCCCAGAATGTCGCACACCGCGTCCACCTCCCTGCAGGAGGGGATGGCGGTCTCCTCGATCTCGATACCCAGGGACGAGGCCTCCGCCCACTCGCAGAGAACCGTCCCCAGTCCGCCCCGGGTGCAGTCCCTCATGCACCGCAAGCCGTTGAAGTCCCAAAGGGGCCTCAGAGTTCTCCACAAGAGGGCGCAGTCGCTCACCAGCCCAGGAGCCTCCAGACCGAAGCGCGCCGCGGCCAGTGCCGCTCCATGCCGGCCCGGCGAGGTGGAGAGGATCAGGACGTCGCCGTCCCTCAAATTCGAGGTCTGAAGGATGTGGGGAGACTCCCGTTTCCCGATCGCGCAGGTGGTGACGAAGAGCTTGTCGGCCGCGCCCCTGGGCACGACCTTGGTATCCCCCGCCACCAGACGGATTCCACCTTCCCGGGCAACCTGGGCCGCGCTTTGCATGTAGCGGTCCAGGTCGGCGAGGGCCAGTCCCTCCTCGATGATCAGCGCGAGGGTCAAAAACTGGGGTCTCACCCCCCTCACCGCCAGGTCGTTGGCGGAGCCGCACACCGCCAGCTTCCCGATGTCCCCGCCGGGGAAATCGTGAGGAAAAACGGTGAACCCGTCCGTGGAAACCGCCATCCCCTCCCCGATAAAAGCACAATCTTCCATTTGAAAATTCAAGTCTCGGACTTGAAAATTAGAGTCTTCAGTTTGAAAGTTAGAGTCTTCAATTTGAAGATTAGAGTCTTCAATTTGAAGATTAGGGTCTTTAATTTGAAGATTGGAGTCTTCGATTTGAAAATTAAAAAGGTCCAGGATGCGGCGGGTCAATTGCTGCGTCAGGCGGCCGCCGCTGCCGTGGCCGGTGGTCACCCGGCGTCCGTCGGGGGCGCTCATGGATGATAGCGGCGCCATGCCCCGCATGTCCCTTCGCCGGACACCATGCAGGGGCCCACCGGGGTCAGGGGCGTGCAGGCCGTTCCGTAGAGTTCGCATTCGGGAGGAGTCAGGAGCCCCGAAAGAACGTCTCCGCACCGGCACCCGTTGTCTCGGGCCGGAGCGGGAAGTAGTCCAAAAAGGCCAAAACGCTCGGCGGCGTCGAAACGCTTGTAGGCCCTTCCGATGCGGCAGCCGGAGGCAGGAACACGTCCCAGACCCCTCCACCGCGTGTCGCAGGGCTCGAAGACCTCCCATAGGATTTTACGCGCCACCGGATTCCCCCCTCTGGGAGTTTCCCGCGCCCGAAAAACCCTCAAGCAGAAACGATTCGACGCGACCTGGCTGGACAGGTCCACCAGGGCGGCCAGAATCTCCTCCGGCTGGAAGCCCGCCACCGCGGCGGCTTTGCGCAGCTCGTCCGTCAAAAAAACATAATCCTCGATTCCCGCGACAACCGTGACGTTTCCCGGAAGGATGAATCCGTCGATGTTCAGGGCGGGATTGGAAGAGAGAGCCCGCAGAATCGGGGGCACCGTTTTGTGGAGGCTCAAAACCGAAAAGTTTGGGAGATCGTGAAGAAGGGCCTGTTTGAGGGTCACCGCCGTCGCCGGGGCCGTGGTCTCGAAGCCGACCCCCAGAAAGACCACCTGACTGTCCGGACAGGAGCGGGCAATATCCACGGACTGGATGGCCGAGGTGACCACCTCCACCCGCGCTCCGCGGCCCTTCAGGTCCAGGAGGGAACCGGAAGAGCCGGGAACCCTCATCATATCCCCATAGGTCAGCACCAGGCAGCCTTTTTCGGCGAGAGCCAGGGCCATGTCGATCTCGCTCTGGTCGGTGACGCAAACGGGGCACCCCGGCCCCGACAGGAGACGAAGCCCATCCGGCAAGAGAGAGCGCAAGCCCGAGCGGAAAATCGAGACGGTGTGGGTGCCGCACACCTCCATAAAGGTGAGGGGCCGGCCGGCCGAACTCAAAAGCTCCTCCAGCCTCCGCCGCATCCCCTCGAATCCCTGGCGCGAAAATTCAGGCATGGGTTCGGTCATGAAATGAAGACGCCTCGGTGGATTTTTCGGTATTTTTGACCTCGGCGTTCCTGACCTCGGCCCAAAGGGCCAGCAGCTCCTTGGAGGCGCCTTTGTCCAATTTTTGAATCGCAAATCCCGCGTGAACGAGGACGGTATCTCCTTGGGCCGGGGCCTCTATGAGGTCCAGACGTACGCTGGCCTCCACTCCGTTGGAAACGGCCCGAGCCGATCCGTCGGAAAAAATTTCCTGTATCGTACAGGGTATTGCCAGACACATGACACAACCTCCCCCCCGTTTCCGTGATTTTACATTAGATTCGATAGATCTGATAGATCTGAAAAGGCAAAAGGAATTTTGTTTGAGGATTTTGTTTGAGGATTTTGTTTGAGGTTTTTGCCGCAAAGCCATGTATAATATATATTTGTGCGTCCATGCGGAGGAGGCGTGATTGGTGAGAGATATGACTGCAGAAAATATGAGTGTGAAAAAATGTTTTAAAATTCAGCGACGGACCGCACGAGAAGCTCTTTTAATAGTGGGGAAAATCTTTTTATAGAAAAGCTCTTTTAAAAGATGCTTGTAAGGGAAGCTCTTTTGATGCAGTTGGAGTCGGTTACCCAATATTTAAGTCAAGTTAAATTAAACAAATTTTTGAAAGGACGAACATGAAGAACATCGACAAAACGGAAGATTTACAAATTAAAAATCCAGAAACTCAAGAGTTGCAAATGAATGATTCACCCACTCAAGATTCACACGCAGCGGACACCGGAGAATGTACTTTCGAGTCCTTTGGGGTTCGGAGCGAGTTATTGAAGGCCATTTCCCGCAAAGGGTTCGTTTCCCCTACGCCCGTTCAACAGAAAGTGCTTGAATCGGCCAGCGACAGAGACCTTATTGTGCGGGCCAAAACGGGCTCCGGGAAGACCCTGGCGTTTTTGCTGCCTATTCTGCAAAACATGAAGGTGGGGGAGCGTTTTCCCCGGATGCTGATTCTATCCCCCACCCGCGAGCTGGCCCAGCAAAGCGCGAGGGAGGCGGAGTGGCTGGTGCGTTTCATGGACCTCTCGGTGGTCTCCCTGGTGGGGGGCTTGGAGATGTCCCCGCAGCTCCGCGCCCTGCGCGAGGGGGCGACCATTGTGGTGGGGACGCCGGGCCGGACCCTGGACCACGTTCAGCGAGGCAGCCTGGACACCACGAACATCGGCTGCGTGGTGCTGGACGAGGGGGACCAGATGCTGGATATGGGGTTCCGGGAGGAGCTGGAGGGCATTCTGGACGCCCTGCCCGCGGAGCGCCGGACGTGGCTGTTTTCCGCGACGATGCCCCCCGAAGTGCGGGAGCTTTCGAAGCGATACCTGAAGGACCCCATCACCATTTCCCTGGTTCAGGACGGCGAGCAGCACGAAGATATCCTGCATCGGGTCTATATGATCCCTTCTCGGCGCCGTTTCGAGGGGCTGGTGAACGTTTTGCTGTGGGAACGCCCCAAGCGCAGCCTGATGTTCTGCCACACGCGGCTGGAGTCCATTGAAATGGCCCAGCGTTTGCAGGAAGAGGGGTTCAACGCCGCCGCCCTTCATGGAGACATGACCCAGCGGGAGCGCAACGCGGTGCTGGCTTCTTTCAAGTCGGGGGCAATGCCCCATCTGGTGGCCACAAACGTCGCGGCCCGGGGTCTCGACGTCGAGGGGGTCACCCACGTCATCCAGCTTGGACTGCCCGACGACAGGGAAACTTTCGTCCACCGCAGCGGGCGCACGGGCAGGGCCGGCAACGAGGGGACGAACCTGATCCTTCTGTCTCCCTTGGAGGTGGGCCGTTTCAAGATGATGCTGCGCTCGACGCAAATGAAAGTGGAGTGGCAGGACGTGCCGAACCTCGACCTGATCCGCACCGTTCAGCGGGAGGTGGCGGAAGAAAAACTTCTGGTGTCCCAGGGGGATTCCGAAAATTACACGGGCTACATCGAATGGGCGTCAGATCTGCTGGAGCGTTCCGACCCCAAGGTACTGGTGGCGAAATTGCTGGAGGCCCTGCACTCCCGCACGGCGAAGGGATACAACCTGAACGCCGACCTGGAGCGGGAGCGGGAGCGCCGTCAGCGCACCAGCGTGAGGCCGGAGCGGGTCGAGGGAGAAAGGCGCTTTGCCAGCTCCCGGCCCAAGGGGACCATGACCCGTCTGCGCAGCAGTCAGGGCGGCGCAAAAGACGTAGGGCGGATTCTGAATGCCCTTTGCTCCGTGTTGAAGGTGGAACGCTGCGAGGTCGGAGCCATTCGCCTGAAGGACGACCACGTGATGGTGGAGCTGCTGCCCGTGGCTCTGGCGCGCCTCGAACAGGGCCGCGCTGGCCTGGCGAAATGGGGGCTGTTCCCCGAAGACGACCCGGTGCGCTACATCAAGGCCCGGGTGTCCCACGAGCCGGCGAGAGGGAGCCGCGACTCCTACGAACGCAAAAGCGAACACAACAAAGGGCGTTACTCCCGGGGAAAACGGGACGACGGGTAAACCCGACACAAAAATTTTCCATCAAAAAACAGAGGCTGTTGTGGGGAAACCCGTGACGGCCTTTTTTGCATAATACGTCTTATATTAATGGGTCAATTATCAATGGATCAATTTCCGTTAGTTTTATTTTTCCTTCACGCAAAGGTACTCACGCAATTACCCCCTTTCGGGGGGGGGTTATTTTTATGGGGCTTGCCAAAGCTCTTCAATGGTGTACACTATCATCGTTCTATCGGGCGCGGGGTTGCCGTTCCGTAATGAAGAAAGGCAAAAATCATTATTTTTACTGAGGAATGGGACATGATACGAGATAACATAATAATTGCAGGCAGCAGGCAGCAGGCAGCAGGCAGCAGGCAGCAGGCAGCAGGCAGCAGGCAGCAGGCAGCAGGCAGCAGGCGAATATGAAGATCTTCTCCGTTATTCACAGATAACGGAGAAGATTTTCCGGCGTCTGGATAGCGCCGGGGTGTTCCTCTCTTCTCTTCCAGCTTTTTCTTCCCCTTCCGAGTTCTTCGCTTTTCCTCGTTTTACCACTCCGGTCGCGGGCGCGTTTCCCCTTGTTCTTGCGATCACGTCCCAGCGCACCATTGCGAGGCCCGCAGGACCTCGTCTTTTCCTTCCGGGTTTTCCGGTTTCTTCGCTTTTCTTCGTTTCACCACCCGGTCGCGGGTGCGTGTCCTGGCACGCGTGCGCGGCTTT
>JAISLU010000099.1 GCA_031277095.1 Synergistaceae bacterium | reverse complement strand
GCCTGCATTTCGACCTCGATCTGATCGCCGCTGTCGATCTTACAACTCACGTCGAATCGTTCCCGTTTTGCCAGTATGTCGCGGATAGGAAGTTCAGTGTTCCGAACGGCCACATACTTCACGGGCAGACCAATATTGGAGGCAATGATGTCCCGTAAACAGGACTCGGCGTCCGGGTGGGTCAACAGGGTTTTGAACACCCCGTCCTCCGACGGAGGAAGGATTTCAGGGACTTCGATTTCATCGAGTTCTTTACGCATGCCATTTCACCTCTCCTGCCCGTTATTATATCGTCAACGAGGCGTAACACACATTCGTGTCGTCAGCATTCGTGTCGTCAGGGATCACGATGGGTTCTTTTCCTGGCGGCATCGATTTCATCAGCAGAGATCTTTGGGATATCGCCAAGGACAGAAAGGCCCGTAATCCGCTATCAACGCAAAACAAAGGCGGAACACGGCCTTGTTTTGCGTTGATTGAGGGTTTTGTAAAAAAAGTTTGCTCGAGTATATGTGATTTTCAGAACGACGCCTGAGGGGTCCAGGTTTCCAGGTAAATCACCTTGCCGCCTTTGGCCTGAAGGATGGCAGCGGGCTTGTTCAAAGGATTGTGGGTTGCTTTGTCCACCGTCCACTTGAAGTGGGTCACCTGGAGGTCCTCGGTGTTTTCGATGGCGTCCCGGATGGCCGGGCCCTCGGCCTTCCCCGCCGTCACGATGGCATGACATATCAGTTGAAGAATGTCGTAACCGAAGGTCATGTTCAGTATTTCCGTGGGCTTCGTGCCGTACTCTTTCTCATATTTTCCGATCAGTCCCGCAAGCTGAGGGTCGTTCTCGCTCATGGCATAAACCCAGAACGTTCCCTCCATCGCGTCGCCGGCAATCTCGAAAATATTGGGGCTGTAGCCGTCGCCGCCCATAAACAAAGGCTTCCAATCCAGCTCGGCTGCCTGTTTGATCACCAGCCCCATCTCTTTATAGAGCATCGTGAGGGCCACCGCGTCCGCGCCCCAGGCCTTGGCCTCCGTCAACTGCGCGCGGAAGTCCACGTCGCCGCCCCGGTAGGCCCAAAATTTGTTCTCCGTGCCCAGCTCCTCCGCTCGGGCTTTCACGAACTCCGTCAATCCCTCGGAATAAGCGTCGCCGATGTCGCCGATAATCGCCAATTTTTTGGCCCCGCATTTTTTGATCAGATAGTCGGCGATGATCATCCCTTGGTACGGGTCGGTGTAGGTGATACGGAACATGTAGGGACGAACCTTGCCGGTGTTGGGGTCCACCGTGACGGCGGGGTTGGTCGCGGAACTGGAGACCACGGGCACCTGCTCTTTGTCGGCGATGGGCGCCACGGCGAGTTGTATGCCGCTGTAGTTGCTGCCTCCGATGGCGACGACCTTGTCGTCGAAGATCAGCTTGCGGATGGCGTTCACCGCATCCTCCGGCTTGCCCTTGATGTCATAGCAGATCAGCTCCACGGGACGCCCCAGAAGCCCTCCCTTATCGTTGACTTCCTTCACCGCCATCATGGCCGCGTCGCGCTCGTGCTGTCCCCACGTCGCGCCTTCACCCGTCAGAGTCGCCAGATATCCAATCTTGATCGGCTCGGCCGCCGCAGCCCCTCCCCCAAGCCCAAGAATAAATCCAAAAACAAGCCCAAGCACCGACACCCATAAACTTTTTCCCGACAACTTCATTCCTTCATTCCTTCTTTCAAGAAATATACTCTCAAATACATACCCCTGCAAAATCTCATTCCCGAAACCCAACAGAAAATCCAAATATACGCATCAAATAAAAACCCCAAACACCCATCCCGTAGAAAATATGGAGGGAATTATATTTTAGTTTCTTTTTGAAGTCAATACTAAAATAAAATTTATATTTCTGTGTGCGGGCTCCTCTGTGCCGGAATATGGGGCGTCCCTTGACATCGCAAATCGGCGAGGGTAAAATCCCATCAAATGCAAGTAATTTGCATTTATAGTGATTAAAATAAAAAACCTAAAGTTAGAATAGCTAAAAAACAAGTCAATTGCCCTATTTAGCGCGTGTAAATTTAACATTTTTTAAGTTAAACGACACTCTTTATGAATTTTATCCAGTTTGTGAAGAGGTTGTAGAGTTAAATTTTGAAATTAAGTTTTGAAATGAAGTTTTAAGTCTAGTTTCGAGATTGAATTTGAATGGAGGAAATTCTGAGATGAAACGTTTTTGTATGACGCTTTGGGTTTGTGTTGCCGCTCTCGTTTTGCTGGAGGGGTGGGGAGGGTACAGTCCGGTCATGGGAGCCGTAAATGAGAACAAGTCGCAAAAACTCTCCGTGCTCGCCAGCTTTTATCCCATGTACGATTTTGCCGTGAAAATCGGCGGAGAGAGGGTCAGCGTGACCAATATGGTCCCGGCGGGGATGGAACCCCACGACTGGGAACCCGCCGCCGCGGATATCGCGGAGCTGGAGAAAGCCGCGGTCTTCGTTTACAACGGGGCCGGGATGGAACACTGGGTCAGCGATGTCCTCGGTGTTTTGCAGAATCGCGCATTGATAACAGTGGAGGCCTCCAAAGGCATAAAACTTTTGGAAGGACACCATCACGAGTCTCATGAGGACGAACATGAAGATGAGCATGAAGACGAAGAGCATGATCATGAACACGAGGACGAGGTTCACGACCCCCACGTGTGGCTTTCTCCGGTGTACGCAAAGGCGGAATTGGAGAACATCAAAAACGCCCTGGTCCAGGCCGATCCCGAGGGCAAAAGTTATTACGAGGCCAATTATGAAAAATACGCCGCGGAGTGCGACGCGCTGGATAAAGAGTTCACCAACATCCTCGCCCCTCTGCCCAAGAAGGATATTGTCGTCACTCATCAGGCCTTCGGGTATATATGCGAGAGATACGGCCTGCGGCAGGTTCCCATCGAGGGGCTTTCTCCCGATTCGGAGCCGGACCCGGGGAGAATGGCGGAAATCATCGATTTTGTAAAGGAACACGGCGTAAAAGTCATCTTTTTTGAGGAACTGGCGAGCCCCAAGGTGGCGGAAACCATTGCGAAAGCCACGGGCGCGGCGACGGACATGCTCAGCCCGATGGAGGGCCTCGGTGAGGAAGAAATCGCGTCGGGGATCGATTATTTCGCGGTGATGCGGCGAAACCTGAAGTCTTTGGCGGCGGCGCTGCAATAAAGGCCGCCGTGTGCGTCGTCAGGGTAGAAAATTTAGGCTTCAGCTACGGAGGAGAGCCGGTTTTTTCTCAAGTCAGTTTTGCCGTCCGCAAGGGAGATTTTGTCGTCGTCATAGGCGCTAACGGCGCGGGAAAAAGCACGCTGTTTCGCCTGATACTGGGGGAACTCGCTTCGCCCAAGGGGAAAATCCGGCTGTTCGGAGACGATAGCCGCCCGAGAGAACGGCGCGCCATCGGTTACCTGCCCCAGAACGGTTCTCTGGCGAACGGGGATTTCCCCGCAACGGTGGAGGAAATCGTGATGAGCAATTTGTTTTTACAGATAGGCTTTTTACGGTTTCCCAAAAAGGAACACAGAGAAAAGGTGCGCGAGTCTCTCGAGCGGGTGGGCATGGCGGCGTTCGCGAAGCGGCTGATCGGCGACCTTTCCGGAGGGCAGAGGCAGCGGGTGATGTTGGCGCGGGCTCTGGTGAGCGATCCTGAGTTGCTGATGCTCGACGAGCCCACCAGCGGCGTGGATCTGCCCTCCATAGTATCCATGTTCGAGCTGCTGTCCCGGATGAACGGAACCCAGGGCATCACCGTGATGATGATCACCCACGATGTGGACAACATCCTGGAATACGCTTCGAGGGTGCTATGCCTCGAAAAAGGTTCCCTCGTGGAACTCGAAAAAACTCAGTTTATCGAGGAGCTGTCCCACAAACACAAACACCCGGCTCGTTCTCGAGAAGGGGCGAAGCGTCATGGCTCTTTTTGAATACGAGTTCATGCGCAGGGCCTTTATCGTAGGTCTCCTGCTGGCGGTGATCATCCCCTGCATCGGGGTTGTGGTGGTGCTGAAGCGGCTCACCATGATCGGTGACGCCCTGTCCCACTCCTCCCTGGCGGGAGTCGCCGCGGGCCTGGTGATGGGGGTCAATCCCATCTTGGGCGCGGGCGTCACCTGTGTTGTGGCCGCCCTGGGCATCGAGACCATACGCAAAAAAATGCCCCAGTACTCCGATATCGCCATCGCCGTCGTCCTGTCGTCCAGCATCGGAATGGCCGGCGTGCTGTCCGGGTTCGTCAAAAACGCGGCGAACTTCAACAGCTTTCTGTTCGGCAGTATCGTGGCCTTCAGCGATTTCGAGATGACGCTGGTGGTGTGCGTCAGCTTCGCGGTGATGCTGGCGTTTGTGCTGTTGTATAAAGAGCTGTTTTTTATTGCCTTCGACGAAAGGGCGGCCCGTTTGGCCGGCGTGCCGGTCGGCATGGTCAACAACATCTTCACGGTTCTGACGGCCATCACCGTGTCCATAGCGTCGCGAACGGTGGGTGTGCTGATCGTCTCGTCCATGATGGTCATTCCGGTGGCGTGCGCCATGCAGCTCAGGGCAAGCTACAAACGGACCGTCATCTATTCGGTGTGTTTCGCTGTCGCTTTCACGGCGGCAGGGCTTTACGTTTCCTACTACGCCCGGTTGAAGCCGGGGGGAACCATCGTACTCCTGGGAGTCGCGTGCCTCATCCTCATCTTGTCCGCAAAAAAGCTCCTTAAATTTTAGATTTGGGTTTTAGATTCGAGATAGCGGCGGCCCAAAATGGAGTATCATTTAACTCCGATACATGAACCAAACAAGGGTCCGCAGGTGATATGCTTTATTGAGGAGCGATGCAAACGTGGGATATTCAAACGTGGAATGGCTCGCCGGTATCAAGAAAACCAGGCAAAGACAAAGCGTCCTCTCGGTCCTCGAGGGTTCTTCCGTTCCCCTGAGCGCGGGGGATATATGCGCCCAGGTCCGGAAAGACGGGGAAAAGGTCTGGCTGTCGACCGTGTACAGAATATTGGAGCTGTTTGTCAAAAAGGGGATCGTGACGAAAATATCCATGCTGAACAACGACTTCGCAGTGTACGAGATGAACCGCTTCGAACACAAGCATTACGCCATCTGCTTGAGCTGCCGGAAGGTCGTTCAAATGGACAACTGTCCCATGGAAAAGTTCATACCCCAACTGGAGGACAACGATTTTTACGTGACAGGGCACAAGGTGGAAATTTACGGTTATTGCAAGAAATGCAATACGCAAGGGTGAAAAATATGCCGACAGGAATATATATCGTATCGGGGTTTCTGGGCGCCGGGAAAACGACGCTGATCCGAAAGCTGCTGGACGAGGCCTTCCGAGACCACAAAGTGGCGATAGTGGAAAACGATTTTGGCGAGGCGAACATCGATGCCGCTTTGCTGGGCGCGGGCGGCGTTCAGGTCACGGACCTCCAGGTGACAGAGATAAACTCAGGGTGTATCTGCTGCTCTCTCTCCGGGGATTTTGTCGAGGCCCTGGGGGAAACCATCGAGAGTTTCAAGCCGGACACGGTTCTTATAGAACCCTCGGGGGTCGCCAAACTCTCCGACGTCCTTCAAGGGTGCCTCGACCCCAAAATAGCCCCTTTGGCGGAGCTGCGGGATAACATTACGGTGGTGGACGCCGGCCGCTGCGAAATGTATCTCGACAATTTCGGGGAATTTTTTGAAGACCAGATACGATACGCCGACACCGTCCTCTTGAACAGGGTCTCACCGGCGGACGCCGCGCGCAGGCGGGTGAGGGAGCTCAACAAAAACGCGAGAATCCTGTCACAACCCTGGGAGCAGATCACCGCCCGAGAGATATTGTCCCCCTGCCGGGACGCCGCGAAGGAAACAGCGAAGGAAACAGCGAAGGAAATAATGCAGGAGATAATACAGAAGACAATGGCCGAAATCTCCCCTCAATGCTGCGGACACGATCATGTGCATGATCACGATCACGATCATGGGCACGGCGATCATTCGGCCGAGGATTTTTTCGACAGCGTCACCCTGCGTCCGGGGCGGACATTCGGAGAAGGGGAGCTGAGGGCCTGCGTATCCGACATGGAGAAGCTCTGGGGGGGGAAGGTACTCCGGGCAAAAGGTATCCTCAGAGGGAAAGACGGCTGTTTGAACCTGCAATACCTCCCCGGGGAGCTGACAATAGAGCCCAGCTCCGTAAAACCCAGCGCCGGAGACGTGATATGCTTCATAGGACACGGCATCCACCGGGCGGAACTTGCCGACATATTTTGCAAATGAGAATACCGGTCTACGTCGTCACCGGGTTTTTGGGTTCCGGTAAAACCACCTTCCTGAACGCGTTGCTGGACGAGGGTGACGACATATCGAAGCTGGTGGTGCAGTTCGAGGCCGGAGAAGCGAGCCTCGGGAAGGCCTATGCGGAAAACCTGGTGTTCTCCAAAAAAACCTTGGAGCTCAAGCCGGAAACGGTGGTCCGTCGGCTGGAGGAGTCCCTGGAAAACGGCAATTTCGACGAAATTTGGATCGAGTGGAACGGCTTCGCGCCCTTTTCCCAGCTTCTCGCCATCCTCCTCGATCCTGCCCTTAAAAAGTTTTGCAAAATCAGTAAAGTCTTGCACGTAGCCGAAGCCGCCCAGCTCAATTCCCTGATCGGCAGAAGCGGCAGCGTTTTACTGGAGCAGATAGCCAATTGCGACTTCGCGGTACTCAGAAACGGCCGAGAAGACGATAAAAATAAAGATAAAGATAAAAATAAAGAGAAGGAAACGGCGAAGGCCGCCCTCAGAGCCGTCAACGAAGGTCTTCCCGTCTATGACGCTTCCTCCTGCAAAAACGTCTACAAGGAACTTTTTGAAAAGAGAAGGGCGCCCTTGACGTTTTTTTTCCTCTCGATACTCCTGACGGTCTGGCTTTATATCGTCGGCAAGCCCTTTTTGGAGCTGGCGGAGATACCCGTCAACAAATGTGTGAACGTCTTTTTGGGGATAGCTCTTCAGGCCGTCCCGTTTTTGCTGATCGGGGTACACCTTTCCTCGGCCATCGAAATTTTTGTCAGCAGGTCCGCCATAGAACGAAGATTTCCCAAAACGATCGGTATGGGGATGCTGACGGCGATCGCCTCCGGTTTTTGCCTGCCCGTGTGCGACTGCGCGTCGATCCCGATTTTCAGGAGCCTTGTGCGGAAGGGGGTTCCGTTGCCGGCGGCCGTGACGTTCATGATGTCCGCCCCCGTCATCAATCCCGTCGTCATTTTATCCACTTACTACGCTTTCAGCGGAAATCTGCGCGTGGTCGCCGAGCGTATTTTATTAGGCGTCCTCTGCTCGGTTTCAATAGGGCTCGCCGTCCGTTCCTCAAAAACGAAAAAAACGCTGCTGCCCCGAGAGGGGATCGACGCGCTGCTGTGCCGGTGCGGCTGTTACGAATCCCTGGGCTCTGTGTTGGGGGTCAGGGAGAAGATCGGTCTCTTCTTCCGCCATGCCCAGGCCGAGTTTTTCGACGTCGGCAAGTATTTGATGGTTGGGATTTTGGTCTCCTCGATCTTTCAGGCATCGGGCGTAACGGTGTTTGCCTCCTGGCGGAGCGGCTCTGGGCTGGCGATTTCCACGGCGGTCTTGATGCTGGCCGGATTCATGCTCTCCCTTTGCTCGTCCTCCGACGCGGTGGTGGCCCGCAGTTTTGCGAATCAATTTCCACCCGGGGCGGTCATGGGATTTTTGCTGTTCGGGCCCATGATGGACGTGAAAAATTTCATGATGCTTTCCCACAGTTTTCCCAAGGGTTTTGTCGTCAAACTGTCCATCGTCGCCTTTGCGGTCTGCTTCGCGGCCGTTTTCGTTTTTTTTGATTTTTTCTTGATTATGTAATTTTTTGAAGGAGGTCCTGTTCTCGTGGTGGTTCGCCCCAAACTTTTAAATGCCCAGGCATTTCTTGAGTCCCTATGCTGTTTTTCCTTCTCGGTCTCGACCCTGTATCTGGTGACCAGCGGACAGTATCTCGCCTACGTCACCCCAAGGATGAAGCCTTACCTTTATTTCACCGCGGCCGTCATGCTGCTCTGGTCCTGGACGGGGCTGGGCAGACCCCCACAGCACAAAACGCGCTCCGCCCACTGCCTGGTGCTGGCCCTCCCCATCTTGCTGCTCCTGCTTCCTCACGGCCCTCTGAGTACCTCCGACCTGTCCTACGCCTTCGCCCGGGGAGGAGGCGCCCGGTCCGGCGACAGCACTCCCGGCGGTCCCGATATTTCGGAAATCGGCGACCTTCCAGATCTCTCAGCTATTCCTGATCCTTCAGATATTCTTGATCCTTCAGATATTCCTGATCTCTCGGAGCTTCTGTCCGGCGAAAGTCCGCCCGTCCCTCAGGACTCGGTGGCTTCTGCGGCGTTGTCCGGCCTGGATGCGTCGGCCAAGAGGATAACCATAAGCGACGGCGAGTTTTATCCCTGGCTCGAAGAGATGTTCATGAATCCCGACACCTACGCCGGTTATGCCGTAAAAATGACGGGGTTCGTTCTTAAAGACCCGGAGTTGCTGCAACCGGACGAATTCGTCCCTGCCCGTCTCGTCATGTCTTGCTGCGTGGCCGACTTGCTTCCCTATGGGATGATCTGCAAATATGAAAAAACGGAAGAGCTGCAGAACGACACGTGGGTCACGGTCGAAGGCGTCATCCACATCACCGAAGAAAACGGATACCGCGAGCCCCAGGCCCGCATAACCGCCATCACCCCTGCGGCGGCGATAGAAGGATACATTTACCCCTTTTGACCTTTCGCGATAGGCGGACAGCCTTGACTTCTTCATCCTTTTAACTTACACTGAGAAAAGTTAGTAGAGTCAAATTTTAAATTCATTTTCCAAATGGCCTTTGGACACTTTTGTTTTGGAGAGGTGGTCGGGTTCAAAAGAGTAAGTTTGTGGGCACAAATAATTTTAACGTCTTTCGATTTTGGAGGTCCAAACAATAAGGAGGAGTAGCAGGTGATCAAGCAAGTATTCAATACGAGGACGTCATCTCTGAGGATGACAGGTATTTCGGTTTTCTGCGCGTTTATCGTGATGTTTTTCGTCATTCCCGCCGGAGCGCATCTTCCCGTTCCGCAGCCCGGCAAATTTTTGGTCAAGCCTGGGGAGTCCATCGAGGTCAAGGCCGGTCTCGCGGAGCCGCTGATAAAATTCGATTATTCCAAAGAAAAAATGGCTGAGGTGGGTCATGATGGCGGCGTCGCCAGCCTCACCGCCGCGATAAAATATGCGGACGGCTCCGGAGCCTCGATTCCCCTCGCCCCCGCCAACGAGGCCCAGCCTGGGGATTCCTCCTACAACAAAGGGAACGTGGTCGTCGAAAAACCCGGGACATCGGTGGTCATGATGAGGTACGACTTCAACAGCGGAACCCGCCCCACCGTCGCCTACGGCAAAAGCCTGATCAACTGGGCCGCGGACTCCGTGTCCACCCAGAGGTACGGGGGAGACGACGTTCTGGAGATAACCCAGGCGGAGAACCTCGGCCCGATATCCTGGGGAGACGAGATAGCCGTGCTGGTGACCCTGCGCGGGCAGCCCTTGGGCGGCGCGAAAGTTTCCGCCACCTACGACGGAGCGCCCCTTCCCGCTTCTTCCGAAGAAGGGGAGGAGAAGAACAACGAATATCTCTTCAGCAAGACGGACGCTTCGGGCAAAGTGGCTTTCAGGCCGGATCGTCCGGGAACGTGGATAGTGGCCATAGAATATATCGACGAAGCCGCGCCTAAAAACAAGGATGAGTACAAGGCGGAGCGATATCCCGAATGGAAGGGAATCCGCTACCGTTCCGTCCTGGTGTTCCAGGTGCCCAAAACGATCGAGTAATAATGAACGAGTGACCGGGCAGGAGGCCGCTCACCAGTTGGGTGGCCGCCCTCCCACACCACCCGGTTGCCGTTCGGCTTAAGCAGACAACCAACAAACGCGTGAGTTGTGTTGATCGCTTTTTGGATGGTGAAATGGATGGAAAGTCTATCGCCTTACAACTGAAAGCCAGGCGAAACCTGCGTGAACGTTACCTCAAGCCCGCTCTCGACGCCGGTCTGATTGAAATGACGATTCCCGATAAGCCCAATAGCAGGCTACAAAAGTATCGATTATCGAAGAAGGGGAAAGAAGTTCTGCAGTGACAATCACCCCCAAGCACAATTTTATCCAGCGACGAACGAACCTAAAAAATTCTGTGGTTCATTCTTTACCGTCAATTTCCTGCTCCAGCGCGAGAAATTTGTCGAAGTCGCTTTGAAAAAGCTGGTCCTGTACAATGCGATATTTCTCGAACTCGCATTCCGCGTGATATTTTGCGATTTCGGCGGAAATCTTTCCGGGGTTGTCCAGAATCTCAAATCGGTTTGCTTGCAAAATCAAGTCCAGTTGCCTCGCCCAATCCTGCATCGTCATCGGTATATTGCGTCGGGCCATCAACTCCGCAAAGTCCAAGTATGCGGAGACAATGAGGCTCAGCCCTTCCAATTCTTCTTTTGTCAGATAATTTTTTGCAATAGACACGTCCGATTTTATGATTTTCCCTTGGGGCGCGTTCTTCCAGGAGGTCAGGCCCATGTGTCGTTTTTCCGCATCCGCGCGCTCATATATCACCTCGGCGGCGGTCTGGCCGTGGATTGCCCAGTGCAGCTTATTTTGAACCATCGCGAAAAACCGTTTGGTCGTGTTGGAAGCGAGGTCATAGTCTAACGAAGTCGCGTAAATGTCCGTGACCTTCTGATAAAACCTGCGTTCGCTCAGCCTGATTTCCCGAATTTCTTCAAGCAGTTCATCGAAATATTGCTGCGTGAGGACGCTGCCGCCGTTCATCAGGCGCTCTTTATCTATGACCCAGCCCTTGATGGTGTAGTCTTTCGCGATCCTGTTGACCCACTTGCGGAACTGCACCGCCCGCTCCGAATTGACCTTGAAGCCCACGGCGATAATCATTTGAAGGCCATAATGCTTCACTTCACGGATTACCTGCCGCGTGCCTTCGGTTTGAACTATCCGGAAATTCCGGATAGTTGGAGCCTCCTGTAACTCGCCGTCCATGTAAATATTTTGAATATGCTCGTTGATGGTGCGAACGTCCACATCATACAGCTCCGCCATCATTTTCTGCGTGAGCCAGATATTTTCATCCTCATACCGCATTTCAAAACTGCTTTCGCTGCTTCCCGTCGCCGCTACGAAGGTCAAATATTCTGCCGCCGAACTGCGGATGGTGATTTCCGTACTCTCTTTCGATTTGCGCTTATCAGCCATGCTGATACCTCATTTCAGTTGGCATCGCAATAACGCAACGTCTTTAGTGTTGTTTTTGGGTTTAATATTGTTCAACACGTTTTTCTCCACTTCAGGTGTCCAATAAATTTTGAGTTTTTTTCTTGCGCGGGTAATCGCTGTATAGAAAATGTTATGCGTAATACGTTCGTCGATTTCATCCGTGATAACAATTTTTACCGAGTTGTATTCTAACCCTTGCGCTTTATGAATCGAGATGGCATAGGCCACTTGAAACGGAATCACAGACGCTAAAGAAATATCGTCATCTTCATCAGTGGTTTGATATTTGTCGACACGAAAGCGAATCACGGAATTTCCATTTGAAGAATTTTCCAATAACTCAAAATCGTATCCAGCGGCATCCATTCCATTTATAACTTTGTCCAATTCAGTGTCAAACAGGATGTGATTTTCCAGGACTTCTATTCCAACAATCCGCCCTTTCATATTGTTGTAAATTAAAGGCACAAATCGCTCTGACTCATTAAACAATATAGGATCATTGACCTTATAAGATTGGATACCACAATGCACGGCAAGGCTCGGATTGCTTGCCTGTAAAAAAAGGTTGATATTGTTTATCCCATATAGACCATCATAGTTCAAGCACAGAATTATTTCATCCGATTCGGCGAATTCAAAAATTGACGCATCCAGAGTGGTGGAATAGCCCTTCTTAGCAATGTGTTCGAGTATAGTCTCGTCCATATTCCGAACTCTATCCCACAGCAGGAGTAAATCTTTGTTTTTACTTCTGAAAGGCGTCTTCAATTCAAATATCGAAGTATCGGGAATGAAACTTCGAGCTACGCTGAACCAGTTTCCAAACCGGATTGATTCTATTTGATAAATATCTCCGACCAAAATAAGGAGTCTAAACGTCGTTTTTTTCAAGATATCCCGCATATCCTTGTTATTTATCGTGCTACATTCATCAATAATCAGTAAATCATATTCCGTAACATTATTTTTTCGGTTCAAAAACTTTGTGATGGTTAAAAAGGTACAGTTAGAGGCTGTCACTCGCCTTTTGAGATTGTCTACCGCCGGATTTGTGTTTGCCAAATACAGCTTCTTTTTGTCGGAAAAGAAATGAGAGATATGATTTATTAACGTAGATTTGCCTGTTCCAGCAGAGCCATAAATCAGTGCGACTGTCGAGTTCTCGAACATATGTGTCAAAACCGTTTTCTTTTCATCGCTGTCAATTGCATAATCAGACGATTCCAACCAAGAAATAACTGACTTTGAGTAGTTAGCAACACCTTCTTGTGCCAGTTCTTTAAGTCTGCTGATAATAAACAGCGTATCCTCTTGATATTCTCGGATGTAGATATTCTGTTTATATATTTTTAATTTGCGACTTTCATGTCCTGACCATAGGGCGTAGTTGTATGTTTCAATTAGCGCCTCAACATTTTCAAAGCTCATGATATCTTTAACAGGGGTATAAAGTTGTCCTTCTATTTCTGTGTTGTTTTTGATAAACCTCGCAAACAGCTCGTGTTTTCTATTCGTTGAATCAATACAGTCAAATAACGCCGAAAGTTTGGGATTATGATTAATTAACGATGTATTGAAGGGCATTGTGTCAAACGGAATGCACTTATTTTTTAGACAAAGACCCGAAAGGAAACCATTACCACTGTTTCTCTCGTACTGTAGCTTGATAATTTTATTATTTAAGTGATAAAGCAGATACCGAAGAATGTTGCAACCTTTCGAGTCGCTTTTTATTAGCACTCGACATTTCTCTAAAACGCTGAGAAAAGATGAACTTCTTGCATTTGAAGCAATCGACTGTTTGACATTCTGAAAATGAGCATCAGGGAATTCGAGAAACTCAACCAAGTTGAATCCTGTTTGGGTCAAATATTGCATTAATATGCGATATTCCGCATGACCACTTCCAAGATTTATATTCGTACCTAAAATTAGTGCGAAGTTATTTATCTCACAGGGACGAATCGATACTTCCCAGTTTACAATAATAAAAACAGGCATTGTTCTGCCAAGAATTTCTATCTTGTCGTCAACTATGAACAGCTTTGCAGCATAGAACTGTGAGATTTCTAAAGCAGTGAACGCGATAAATCTATCGAATTTGCTCGTTCTTTCGTGGGCGAGTGAAAAGGTGATCTCATAGTAAGTTTTCTGGTTTACAAAGAACGGTTTTATCTTTTGAATGTAGAACCTGTCATTAGACGAGTTACCCGAATTCAATGTGACATGACGGTCTACTTTAGCGGCAATTTTTTCATAGTATTCTTTCAGGTTTGAATCTGTGTTTATCGGGAACCTATCCAGATTGCCCAAAACATCAAGGGCATACTTTGTTTTTAAGAATTCCCGGATTTTTAGCAAGTACTCGTAGTATTTCAACATCAGCCGCTCTGAGTTTTCCTCGTCGAGTGTGTAGTGCGACGCGACGATTTGCAGAAAATCGTGAAATCGCCGTAAGAATCTCACTTCACCCCTTGTTTTCACATGATTGATAGCCTTTTGTATGTTCTCGTATTCGTCACTGATCTCTTGCCCATTGGTGTATATTTTGAGCATGATATGTTCAGCGAAGTTCCTGAGATGAGACAAAATATCTTGAGAAGCCATACCTCTCCCGAAAGTATCAAGGCTGTCGATGTGACGGCAAATGGTCTTATTGATGACTAGAATCTGCTCATCAATTCGTAAAAGCGTTATAGTCGGGCCTACCAGAATCATTCCCTCCCTATTATTAGCGTACATTGCTTACCGCCACCGTCACCTGCCCATTCATCAGTAGCGGAAGCAAGAAGTCGCGGAGACATGTTAGTTCGCTGTTCTCTTTTTCTATCAATCCCCTTTTTTCATAGATAGGACGAATTCGCTTGGAAAATCGCTCCATAACATTATCGTCTGGAATTACTATTTTCATAGCTTCTAAATCACCAATACGGATGCCCTTTTGGACGCTGCCCGTTCTTAACGGAATTGCCATAGCACGAAATAAGTCACTGTCCATGGCCGCATATAAATAATCGATTGAGACAACATCAGTATCCGTTCGGATTGAAAATACTGATTCGTTGATGTCCCAGTTTTGGGGCTGTTCCCATATCCGATAAAGCCTACCTACTGGTTCTATACTCGTAAATAGAATGTCACCCACTGAAATGTCCGAGCGATTGTGAATTTTTCTCAGTGCGTCGTCATCAACAAAGTCGCATTTGCTGAAATCCAATTTACCGTTTTCGATATTCTTGATTGTGATGTACTGATTTTCACCTTGTCCTAACGCAAAATTTTGCCTTGGGTTCAGGCCGGTTCGGATTTGAGAAACGCAGTTCTTAACCGTCTCTGATTTCCACCCCTTCGGTATCTCCCTCTTCAAAATCTTGTTGTAAACCATCTCCCCGCCGCTGGCGCGGTAGGGTTTGCCCTCAGCATTGGGGAAGTCGAACTGCACGAACCAGTAATCGTAGAGCGTTTTCGCCACTTTTTCAAGTTCGGCGTTGATGGTGTTGTTGAGTTGGATTTTGTCGTCAATAATAGAGAGTACATTTGAAATATTTGCTTGCGTTTGTTGATCCGGCACCCTGACTTCAAGTTCTCTTAAGCTTTCTTCCGGTAAATGTTTTATTGTGGAACCAGTGAAATTTTTTATAAGTAATCCAGCGCGGCTTGCCATAAGAAACCAATAATAAAGAAACCGAATATCAAGACCATTTTTTGCCCGGACACGATGAAGAGCTTTCTGGATTTTCATGCCTTCAATTTCCCCATGCCATATAGCGCATCGTCCAGGTTCTCCTCCTTCACAAACAACTAAATCTCCCTTTTTTAACCCATATTTTTCTTGTTCATGATTTTCAAAACGCATTTTCGATAAGTTTTCAATGTCAAAAGAGCCCCATCGCACATTAATATTTGCTAAATAAGGTTCATATTCTCCGCAGTTTTTCTCTTTATTGAGCATTTTTCCCAATGTTGTATCTGCAATATCTGAAAGAAGCACTGTATTCCATTTACTCATACGTGATAACCTCAAAGCATCGAAAAATCAAGGCTTCAATTTCTTTACTCTCCGCAAACATAGTCTCAAGACGCCTCTTGCTCGCGTTCATTTTTTCTGAAAACTCTTCGGCGGTCATGTCCACATAGTCAATCTTCATGTCGAAGTATCCGCCGGGATTGAATGAGTATTTCCCTGCCTTTATCTCATCAAAGTTTTTGACCACGCAGAAACCGTCTTCATCGACTTGTTCTTTCACAGCGTCGATAATCCTTTTTTCTTCATCCTCCGACAATAACGTCTTTTGGTTCTTTCCGTCTTTTATTTTCGTCCCCAGATTGGACGCGTCCACCAGCGCGACCTTGCCTTTTTTGTTCCCTTTGTCGATGAAGATAATAGACACGTTCGTTCCCGTGTTGGCGAAAATATTGCTTGGCATGGAGACCACGGCGCGGAGCATTTTTTCATCCACGAGCCGCATTCGGATTTTGTTGGCTATGTTCGTTTGCTTTCCTTTGCCTTCGGTCAAGAATCCGGTCGGCACGACGACGGCGGCTTTCCCGTTGGGTTTGAGCGATGATATGATGTGCTGCAAGAACAGGAGGTAAATTGCCATCTTGTCTTTTTCCTTGTTGGGGATCTTGGGAACACCTGCGAAAAAACGCTTTTTTAATGTTTGCGATACTTCGTTCTCGTCCTCAACCACGGACTGCTTGCTGGCATCGATACTGTCGCGCCAGTCCGAAAAATCCAGTTTGAACGGGGGATTGCTGACGATGTAGTCGAAATACATCTTCTTCCGCAAATGGTAAGGTTCGGTGAGCGTGTTCCCCTGCACCACGTTCTGCAAGGAGTGGGCGAGGTTGTTCAATATCAGGTTCATGCGCAGGAGCGTGCTGGACTTCTGGCTGATATCTTGCGAGTAGATCGTGCAGCGGTCCTCGCCGATCTGATGGGCAAGACTCATCAGCAAAGAACCCGTTCCTGCGGAAGGGTCGTAACAAAGCGCGTTGGACACGTCGCCCTTGACCAGAATCTCCGACATGATCCGCGCGACGGCGTGGGGCGTGTAATACTCGGCGTACTTGCCGCCGCCGTCTTTGTTGTAGTCTTTGATGAGGTACTCGAAGATCGTGGCGAAAAAGTCGTATTTCTCGTGGAAAATCTCTCCGAAATTGCACTCGAACAGCTTGTTGACGATGGCTTTGCAGAATCCGTCGCGCTTGGCTTCCTCGGTGACGTAGTTGCTGATTCCGGAGAACAGCCGGACCTTTTCGCCACCTGACGTGCCGACGGAGAAGATGTCGGCATTGAACATAGCCACGTCCCGCATGGTGTCGTCGAAATATTTGGCGTACTGCTCCTTGTTCTGGTTGTTATAGAGATTGGACAAAAAATGCTCCCTTTTGAGCTGGGCGACTCCCGCAGGGAGCTGGAGCAAAAGAAGATCATATTCCTCGTCCGGTAAACCTTTCAAGACTTCTTCAAGGTTCCCGGCTTTCGCATATCGCGGTTCGAGCTGGCGAATTTCATAGAAAAACTTGTCGTTCATAAACTTGTAAAGAAAGACCTCGGTGATGATCTTGTATTCATTGCCATCATTGCCCAAACCGTGGTTTGCGCATATCGACTTCAAATCATCGACCAGTTGTTTTGTTTTTTCGGTAATTGCCTTGTTCATCAGCTTGCCATTCTCCTGTACTCGTTCATGTATTCGGACACGATGAGGGCATCAATCTGTTTGGCGGTCGTCGCGTCCAGCTTCAATTTCACGTTGCCGAACTGTATAATGATCGGCTTTTGAATGTCCTGGGCGAAAAACGCCTCGTTTTCGAGCAGCGCACGGTTGAGAAGCAATTTTGAATCCGTTTCTTCCTTCACGCCCAAAAGGGCCTGATGGATCGAAACTTCGCGTTTATCCCATTCCGGGATTTTCTTTTCGACAAGCCGTTTGTGAACGCGGGCGAACTTTTCGTCGTTTTCATACTTTGCCTTCAGCAGCGCGTCGCGGCGGTTCTGCTCGGTGATGCGGTCGTAGATGCCGCGAAGAAGGATGATATTCTCGCCGATATCTTCCGCGGTCATTTCTTCCAGCTTCTTCTTTTTGAAAATCCGCTCCAGTTCCGCATATAGTGTTGTATACACTTCATCGTCGTGGTCGAAGTTTCCCTGCATCGCTTCCCGCGTTTTGCGCACCTGATCTTTGAATTTATCGACAACGCCAAGCTCCAGTTCTTTTTCGCTGACCTTGACGAATCGGAAGATCACGTCCTCCAGTGCTATGTTGATCAGGTTGATGTTATCGGCGTCGTTTTCTATCGCCTCTTTCTGATTGAGAAGGGCAAGGCGGTTTGTCACCTCGGTCAAAAGCTGTTTCAGTTTCACGAAGTCGAGCTTGTCTGCGAGGCTGGCGTGTCCGTAGAGCGTTATGAGGTTGCCGAGGACCTTGGCGTTCTCCAGAACACGCTTCAATTCCATAATTTCGGCTCTGTCGTCTATGGCGTTGATTTGTTCGCTGAAACGCTCGGCGTTCTGTATGTCATAGCGGAACAGTTTTTCCGCAATCTCGGCGATTTCCGCTTCGATTTCCTCGGCTGACTTGAACAGATTGTTGTACTGCTCCCACTCGTCGCCGATTTCTTCTTGAAGTTCGTGGAAGTAGGCGGCGTTCGTTTTGTCGAACTCCGCGCGAATGTCGGCAAAGTCCACTACAAAGCCGTACCTGAATTGTCCGTAGGGCCTGTTCACCCTCGTAAGGGTCTGCAAAAGGTTATGGTCTTTCACTACCCGGTTGAGATAGAGTTTCTTCAGCCGTTTCGCGTCGAAGCCTGTCAGGAGCATATTGAAAACGATGAGCAGGTCGATGTTGCCCAGCTTGAACTCGTCACGGTTATTTTTTCGGGTTTCTTTGTCGTCCACATCGTGAAGGATCAGCGCGGAGGAAATTTCCGGGAACTTCTCGCACACTACGTCATAGATTGTTTTGGCCTGGTCGCTGCTTTCGCATACGATCATACCTCCGATAGTATCGTCTCCAAGGCGTATCCTGCTTTGTTGAAAATCGTTGATGATATAGGCTGCGAGTTGCTGAACATATTTCGGGTGAGCGTAGACAATACGCTTGTTTGCCGAACCACGCAAAAGCTCGATCTGTTCCAATACCTCCCGAAGCTGAAGTTTGTAACGCGTTTCGATCCCTTCGCGGATGAGCTTGAGCGTGTAGCCGTCCTCTATCGAGAGATTGTAATAGTATTTGTGGATGTAATCTCCGAAAATGTCTTTGCTGTCATACTCCACGGGCTTACCACCATCAGTGGATTTGATTTTCCGGCCCAGAAGCGGCGTCCCCGTCAGACCTATGAAGATTGCGTCTTTATCGCTGGAGAACAGGTTAGCGAGGAAGCTACCGCGCGGGTTGTAGCTCCTGTGTACCTCATCGAGAAAATAGATTCGCTGTGTATTGATGTCGTAATCGCCTTGCGAGGCAACGCGGGATTCCTCAGAAAACTTCTGGATGTTCACGACCGTTATCTCGGCTTCGCCGCCTTTGCCCATGAGAGCGCCGACAGTCTTGATGTTTTTCACAAACTCTTCTTTGCTGTTGACGGTATTGACGTGCAATCCTCGGCTCACGAACTCGTCTCTGGCCTGGGTCATGAGGTCGATCCTGTCTACGATGAAGTAAAATTTGGGGATGACGTTCTTCCTTTGGAAGCAGGCGGTCAGGTAAACCACGTTGAAGTAAGCGAGCGCGGTTTTGCCGCTGCCCTGGGTATGCCAGATGATACCTTTTTTGACGCCGTTACCGATCGCTCTCTCGATCGCTTGCGTGGCGAAAAACTGAGGATAGCGCATGACGTGCTTTTGTAATCCTTCGGGCGCATCCACGTAGGTCAGGCCATATTTTAGAATGATTTTCAGCCTGCCGGGGCTCAAAAGCGAGGTGATAATCCGGTTCGTGGGTTTCATCGGAGATTTGTTGGTGATGTATTCGTCGGAGTGTTTGATAGCCGCGAGACCGTTGTCTTTCAGGATGAAGTTTTCAACCGTCTCGTCTATTTCCCCGATTCTGTCGAATATCGTCTCGTCCTCCTCGCGAAAACAGTTGAATACGGCTTCTGTCGCAGATATGGATGCATAAAACGCACCTTGAATCGGGACGATGGATTCGTGGTCATATTCCATGTTGTTGGAGAAAATCATAAATTGCGTCGCGTTCAGGAAGCGTCGAAACTTCCTATTCTGGAACCTCGCGTTGATCCGGTTCCGCTCAGCAAGGATACCGTCTCTATTGTTCGGCTTTTTTACTTCGATAAACACCAAAGGGAGACCGTTGACGAGCAGGGTAATGTCCGGCCGGAATTCGTCGTCGCCGTTCTTGCAGGTCAATTCCGTGCAAATATGGAAACTGTTCTTAGAGAAATCAGCAAAGTCGATCAGCTTGATTCCGGCATCCGAAACGAGGCGCTTGTAAAACGCTTTGCCCAAGTCCTCATAGTCCAGCAGTTCTTTGAGTTCATTGACGATACGCACACTGTCAATTTCTTCGCCGGGGCTCAAACGCTTCACGCTCTCGGCGAAAATCTCCGTGAATATATTGGTATCTTCATCACGGACGGCATGGCTCAAGGGCACGTACTCGTACCCGAGCCGCGTCAGGTGAAGTATGGCGGGAATCTTTACGCGCGTATTTTCATTGAACGCCATATCCTTGCTCCATCAGATAAATATTTTATTCTTGGCGCCTTGTTACTCGATTTGACCCAAGTTCCTTTAATATTATACCGGTTGTGGCCTAAACCCCAACATGGCTCTGGAGCCTCGCCCGTTATCGCCCCATGTATACGCTCCCGCTCTTCTCCTGTTTCGGCACAGATGATTTTCCTTCGTTTGGAACATAATGGAACAAGAAAAACAAAAAGGCCGCGGAAGAAAATCTCCGAGGCCTTGTAATTTCTGGAGCGGACAACGGGATTCGAACCCGCGACCCTTAGCTTGGGAAGCTAATGCTCTACCAGCTGAGCTATATCCGCGACATTTCATTGTATTATACAAAGAGACCATTCTTTTGACAAGCAAGTGCCCCTAACCCGCAGCCATTGGATAGTCAGACCGAGTTTGCGCAAGAAGCAAGAAGCGAAGAAGACAGGGGAAGAACCTGGGCTTCTACTTTGTCTTTAACAAAATTGTTACATTTCTTTAACGAAGCGTTTACTTCCTGTCCATAGAATAGGACCAAAATGCCTGAAGGAGAGTTGCTTGGATGTTTTTTTACAATCCTGTCAAACTTTATTTTTGGTCCGACTCTTGTTCGTTACTCAGAAAAGAACTGGAAAATAAAAAATATCTCAAACCTCTTTTCGTCGTTTGGAACAGAAAAGTTTTCTTGAACGAGGCTCTGAATTGCGCTTTGGGGTCAAGGGCAAAGGAAAGCCCTGGGATCGAAGACCCTATGATCATCGAGTTCGACCGAACAAACCCCGACATCAGAGATTTTGTTTCCCTGAGTCGCCAAACAGAAAATTATGATTGGGATTTGACCGTGGCTGTGGGAGGCGGAAGCGTCTTGGACATGGCGAAATCTCTCACTGCGCTGAAAGGAATCGGTGTCGCCGACACAAGGGAACTCAGGGAGATCATTGTGGGGGAAAAATATCTCGCGCATCCCGCGTCGGCGGATATGCTGGCGGTTCCGACGACGGCCGGCACAGGTTCGGAAGTCACGCCCTGGGCGACTTTGTGGGATAGGGAAATGGGGCGCAAATACTCGCTGTCGAGCCCGAATTTTTTCGCAAAATACGCTTTGATCCTTCCGGAACTGGCAGCCGGATTACCTGAGCGCGCCACGATCAGCGTCGCATTGGACGCCTTGTGTCACGCGGCGGAGGCTTACTGGGCGAAAAGCGCGAATCCGGTTTCGTCCTCCTATTCCTTGAGGGCGATCCGTATCCTGATGGGGTGGATGCGCAGCGAAATTTCCGAAATCGACAATTATGAGACGCGGCGGACCCCTGCCCTGGGAAGTGTACTGGCCGGGCTCGCTTTCAGCAATACACGCACTACGGCGTGCCACTCCATTTCCTATCCGCTGACGCTGAACTTCGGCGTTGAACACGGAGTCGCGGCGGCGCTGACCCTGGGCAGCCTCCTGGAGATCAACTGGGCTGCCACACCCGAGAGACACCTTTTGCTCGAAGCGTTCGGGGCGGAGACTCCGGGACAGGTCCCCAAAATTATGGACGGGATTTTCGACCGGTTTCAAATAAAAAGAAGATTGAGCGACTACGGCATCCGCTTCGAGGACATACCCCAAATTGCCCAAAATTCCTTTACAAAGGGGAGAAGCGACAACAATCCGGTCAATCTATCGCAGGAGGACGTCGAGGACATCCTTCTGCGTTTATTATAAATATTTCAGAAAAGAGAGGATGATTATTTAGTCATGAAAAAGTTCGGAAGAATATGTTCCAACAGAGTCATTGACAGAGTCATTGTGTCGATGGCCATTCTTGCGGCATTGCTGACCGTTTTCCCCCAGACGGTCTCCGCTGCCGAGAGGAGCGGCGATCCATCGGCGGAATTGCGCATAGGGGTCCAGACCCTGCCGGATACCCTCGACGCCAACGCATCCGTTTCCAACGCCGGTATTCAGGTATATTACAACATTTACGACACGCTCATAACGAGAGATTCCTCATCGAAGACGCTGGCGTTCAAGCCGGGACTCGCCCTCGAGTGGAAGCAGACGGGCGAGTTCACTTGGGAAATAAAATTGCGCCCCAACGTGAAGTTCCACGACGGCAGCACAATGACCGCTGAGGATGTCGCTTACTCTCTCAACCGCGTTATTGCGGAGGAGGACCCCGCCTACGTCACGGCCCACTCCTATCTGCTGGCGAATTTCAGGGAGTTCGAGGTGGTGGCCCCTTTGACCCTCGCGGCGCACACCTTCAAAAACGAACCCTTGTTTGAACACCTGCTCTCCGATCCCAACGCCGGCGTCACATCGAAAAACTACGTGAAAAAAGTGGGCATCGACAAGGCCGCGCTGGCACCCATAACCACCGCTCCATACAAAGTGGCCGTCTTCGAGCCTGGACAGAAAGTGGAACTGGAGCGTTTCGACGATTATTGGGGAGCCCCTGCGCCGTTCGCGAAGGTGAGCTTTACCCTGATTCCCGAGATCGCCTCCCGCATCACGGCGATCATGACCGGCGAGATGGATATGATCACCAATATCCCCCCCGACCAGGACAAGGTCTTCGAGGGAAATGACAAAATAACTCTGATCGGCACAGTATTTCCAATGTACCATATCTACTGTTTCGTCACCAGCAATCCGGTCACGGACAACGCGAAACTTCGCAGAGCCCTCGATCTCGCGATAGACCGCCAGGCCATTACCGACTCCCTTTGGGAGGGCAAGGCGGAGCCCGCGGTTGCGTACCAGTTTAAAAATTACGGCGATACGCTCTATTTTCCGGACAAAGAGGACATCGAATACAACCTGGAAGAGGCGAAAAAATTGCTTGCCGAGTCGGACTACAACGGAGAATCCGTCCAGATTTACAACGTGTCCAACTATTACACCTACGCCGACCTGGCGGCTCAGGCCGTTATCGACATGTGGAAAAAAATCGGAGTGAAAGGCGAACTGGTCGAAGTGGACAGCTATACGGCCATCGACAGAAAAAAGGCCGGAATACGAACGTGGTCCAACCCCCTTTATTACAACGACCCTATGGGAGTCATCGAACGCCACTGGTCGCCCAAGGGAGAGGCCGCCAATCAAAAGGAATTTTTGCCTACGGAGGAATACGTCAGGCAGTTCGAGATAGCCCGCTACAGCCCAAACAGCCAAGAACGAGTGAAGGCCCTTCGATGGATGCTGGACTATTTCCGTTCCGAGACGCCCTTCATTTACCTGTACAAGCCCTATGAGTCCCTGGCGGTAAGACGGGGCATCGATTACCAGATACCCTTCAACCTCAGGGCGCATACCCTTGGGCTCCGCAGTGGCGAGATAAAGGCGAGTGGCCGATAGAAACGCGCCTCCGGCGTCACGGAGATCATGAATGTTTGGGCAACAGAATGATTAAATACTTGCTCAGGCGTCTGGCCGTCGGTTTTATTACGCTCTTGGGGATAGTGGTGCTGGTTTTTTTCTCTTCGCGATTGACGGGCAGCCCCATTGAAGCCATGTATCCGGACGGGCTGGAACCGGGACAATTGGAGCTGTTCAACGCGAAATACGGTTTCGACAAAAGTTACGCGGATCAGTTTGTCATTTACCTGAAGAACCTGCTCCACGGAGATTTTGGCGAGAGCATACGCGAGCGCAGAGACGTGAGGGCAATACTGACCGCGCGCTCTCTGGAAACGTTGAGGCTGGGCGTCTGGGCATTCGCGCTGAGCGTGACCTGCGGCATTTCCTTGGGTGTCTGCATCGCGCTGAACAGGGAGAGCTTCGCCGTTTCCATCGCAAATAACGTGATGGCGCTGCTGTTTTCGATACCCAACTTCATCATAGCGATTTTTCTGATGCTGTTGTTCAGTTTCAAGCTGAAGATTCTGCCCAGTCAAGGCGGAGGAAGCGCGCTGCATTACATTATGCCGGTGGCCTGCTTCTCTCTGGGGCCAACGATCAGCATCGCGTGGTACGTGAAAAACGGCATTCTCGAAACCATTTCCCAGAACTACATCCGGACGGCGGTGGCCAAGGGGCTGGGCAAGGCGCGCACCATAATCGGGTATGCGTTCAGAAACGCCCTCATCCCCGTCATAACTCAGGTCGGCATGGTCATCGTGGATATCGTCACGGGCTCCTTGGTGATAGAGACGGTTTTTTCTTGGCCCGGAGTGGGCTATACGCTGGTCAACGCCGTTCTCGACAGGGATTTTCCCGTGGTGCAGGGCATCATTTTATTCCTTGCCGGTATCGTCATCGCCCTCAACTTTCTCCTGGAGATACTGTGCATGATGGTGGACCCAAGGATCAACAGAGAGGCAGCGGCGTGAGATGAGTTTGATAGCGAGGATGCCCTCGGCTGTAAAAATATGTTTCGTCATTCTCGCCCTCATCCTGTTCTGCGCCGTATTCGCCGCGCCCCTTGCCCCCTATGGCCCGGACGACACTCAACTTCGGGAGCGGAACACCCCGCCGACGATGTTCAAGGGCAGTTGGGCGCATATTTTCGGAACCGACGCGCTTGGCCGCGATATTTTCAGCCGGCTGCTGCACGGGACAAAAATCAGCCTGTCCATGGCCGCTGTGGGTCTCACCGTGGGGGGAACGTATGGCGTGGTCCTTGGCCTGACGGCAGGCTATTTCGGAGGGGTATGGGACAAAACGGTGCTTGCCCTCGTGAACTTTCAACAGTCCGTACCCTATATTCTGATAGTGTTGCTTTTCGTGGTGGTATTTGGGCGAAGCATCCCCGTTCTGATGGTGCTGGTGGGCATGGCCCGCTGGGAGACCTACGCAAAGCTGTTGAGGAACATCGCGCTGAGCGTCAGAGAAAAACAGCACGTCGCGGCTGCCGTCACTTACAATGCGTCGGCCTTCCGCATCATTCTCCGTCATATTCTGCCGGAGGTGCGGTCGCAGCTTGTCGTACTCCTCATGCTGAATTTTCCGGCCGTACTCTTGCTGGAATCGTCGCTCTCTTTCATCGGGATCGGGGTGCAGCCGCCCACCGCTACCCTCGGACGAATGGTGGGAGAGGGACGTACCGCCCTGATGACCTGTCCTTGGGTCGCGGTGGTTCCCACCATCGTTATCGTAACGCTTTCTTACTGTATTCAGCGCATTGGGGAGTGGGCCCGGGATGAACTGGACGTCCGTATGGATATGGGGGGCGCCAGATGACCTGCGTTTTGCGCGTCAGGAATTTGCAAGTGCGTTTCGCGGGGGAAGGGCGTGGAACATGCCCGGTAAAAGGCGTCGATTTGGACATGTTTTCCGGGGAAACCCTCGCTTTGGTGGGGGAATCGGGCAGCGGGAAAACCTTGACCGCATACTCGATCATGGGGCTTCTTCGGTCATGGAACAACCTGGTCAAACCTCTGGTGAGCGGGACCATCGACTTCACCGCAAAGGACGGGCACAGCTATATCCTGAGCGACCTGGACGACGAGGGGTACGACCAGGTTCGGGGCAAGGACCTGTCCATCATTTTTCAAGAGCCGATGACGGCGATGAATCCTGTGACGACCATCGGCAGGCAGCTTGCGGAAACGATCACGGCCCACGAATCGGTGACGAAACGCGAGGCGCGGGAGCGCGCGCTGAAATTATTGAGAGAGGTGGGGATTTCCAACCCGGAGGAGCGGGCCGATGCTTATCCCCACCAATTCTCGGGCGGACAGTTGCAGCGCATAATGATCGCGATGGCTATTTCCTGCAGTCCCACGTGCCTCATCGCGGACGAACCGACTACTGCCCTCGACGTGGCTGTCCAGGAACAGATTATGAGCCTCATCAGCGGCCTGAAAGATAAAAACAACATGGCGGTGCTTCTCATTACCCACGACCTCGGACTCGTCTCGCAGTACGCGGACAGGGTGTCCGTGATCTATTCCGGCGTGATCCTGGAGAGCGGTCCGGTGGAGGAAATTTTCGGGCGGCCCTCCCATCCTTACACGAGGCTGTTGCTGGAATCCGTACCGACCGACGCGACGAGCTCAGGAATGAGGCTCAGGACCAAAAAAGATTTCATCTCGGGCAGCGGCGCCAACGGTTTGTTGTTCGATCCGGAGGACGACCGCCCCGGCAAGTTGGAGAAAATAGGACAGGGGCACTACATGTCTATGAAGTTTACCCGGGAGGCGAGAATATGAACGATAAAGTAATACATGAGGAAATACATGAGAAAATATATGAGGAAATACTGCGCATCGAGAACGTGAAAGTACATTTCAGCAAAAGATCGAACCTCTTCAGCCGCGGCGGAAAGGGCGTCGTAAAAGCTGTAGACGGCGTAACCCTCAGTATGAACGCCAGGGAAATATATGGTATCGTCGGGGAGTCCGGCTCCGGAAAAACCACGCTGGGCCGTGCCGTCATCGGCCTGATACCGATTTCTTCCGGAGAGATAACGGTCTTTGACGCAAAAATCTGCGCCGGAGCGCATCGCAGAAGTCCCCTGTACAGAACCAGGGTGCAGATGATTTTTCAGGACCCGGACAGCTCGCTGAACCCGAACATGACCGTAGCCCGGCTGCTGGCGGAGCCGATCCTCGTAAACCGGCTGCTGCCGCAAAAACTTCTGCCCGAACGCCTCAAGGAACTGCTGGACATGGTGGATCTGCCGCGAACTTTTCTGAGCAGGTATCCTCATCAGATGTCCGGTGGGCAAAAACAGCGTGTCGCGGTGGCCAGGGCAATGGCCACTGACCCTCGGCTTATCATAGCGGACGAGCCCACCTCGGCGTTGGATGTATCTGTTCAAGCCCAGATTTTGAACCTTCTGATGGATTTGAAGGAGAAGAAGGGCGTGTCCATCCTGTTCATCTCCCACAACATGGCGGTGGTGCGGCACATCTCCGATCGCGTCTCGGTCATGCAGGCAGGCAGAATTGTGGAAACCGCGTCGGCCGAGAAGCTGTTCGCCTATCCCCGGGAGGACTACACGAAAAAACTGCTCCGCGCCATCCCCAAAATCAGGCGCTTCCCCTGTCCCGCTATGGCCCCGGCTTAGGGTTCGGGTGATTGTGCAGGGGCCACATTGCGATAAATTATGTTTTGTTTACGATAATCATGGTGTGTTTATGATCATGAATCATTTGCGAATATGGGTCGAGGCGCCATTCGACAGCGGCGAGCCCAACATTTCCTACAGGTTCGAGATACACGCCCAAAACATTTCCCGATGCGCCATGGGCGGGACAATAAGCCTTCAGCCTCCGCTATGGGCCACTCCTGGAGACACGATGGAATTTGAAACCGGAATCCTCGAACCCGGCGCCGAATGGGAGCAGGCGTTTACAATCAGATTTTTGTACGGCGGGCGGGTCCGTCTGTATTACTGGGAAAAAGAGGCTCAGATGGAGACGTTGGGATGGGCGGTTTTCGACGTGAAAGGCGCGGGCTACTATTCCGGCGATACCCATGCGCATTCCTCATACAGTGACGGGCACAGCTCCTTGGAGGAAAATCGGGCGTCTATGTTGGATAAAGGACACAGTTTCCTGTACAGCACGGAACACAACACGCTGGATCATCTGAATGAGATCCAGTGTTTTTCCAGGACTCGGGAAGCCGAGCGATTCTTGCACGCGGCGGGATGGGAATACACGACCACCTGCGGCCACGCGCTGGCGTATTTTGTCTCCGCCGGACCCTATCCTCCCGAAGCACAGGGTTCAACGCCGAATATTGACCGGTGGCAGCGTTTTGTAGACGAAATGACGGCCGCCGGCGGCTGGGTGTTCCTGGCACATCCCTACGAAGCTCCGTGTTACGAGTTTGGCGACGAGCTTCTCATGGAAATAGAAAACATTGCAGGAATCGAGGTCTGGAACGGATTCAATCACCATGCGCTGGATTCTCCGAATCGCAGGGCTTTTTCACGCTGGGACCGAATCAACGCCAGGGGAGTTTTCCACTGCCTCGGCAACGCGGTTTCCGACGCCCACACGGCAAAAAAACACGGAAATCCTTTTATCAAAGGATACATGAGAGATCTGAACATCGAATGCCTACGCGAAATGCTCAAAAGCGGGCGCTTTTTCGGCTCCAACGGTCCAGAGCTATATTTTCAAATGGGCGAATCCCAGATGGGCGATACGCTTTATATCGACGAAGAGCCTAAAACGGTCAAGGCGGAGATACTGCTTTTTGACCCCGGGGGCAGAATCGAAAAAGTCGTCCTGCGCAAAGGGACAAAAGGGACAATCGATAGACGCGGGGGAGAGAACTCCGCGAAGGCAATAGCCGAGGCAAGGCCCTCGTCGGCGGAAGAGCGTCGCAGGTTCGAGACGTCCCTGGAACTGACGGTTTCTCAGGGAGAATTTTACCGTGTCGAGGCCTTTACGGAATTCGGCGCGGCCGCCTTCGACCCGAGCGCATCTAAACAGGAAGCAGGTTTTGCCTTCACCAATCCGATTTGGATCGAACGGCTTTGACCCTTGCGTGTATACATAAATTTTGTGCATTGGAGTGACGTATATGAAAATCGAGGCTGTTATTTTTGATTGGGCCGGTACGACGGTGGACTATGGCTGTTTTGCCCCCCTCGAGGCTTTCATCGCGGCGTTCGGCCAGGTGGGTGTCGTTCCCACGATGGAGGAAACCCGGGCTCCTATGGGCCTCCCGAAAAAGGACCACATTGTCGAGATGCTGAAAGGTAAGCGCCTTCGGGGAGAGTTCGTAAAACAGAACGGGCATGAGCCCAATCCGAGCGACATCGAGGAAATTTACGGTAAATTCGAGCCGATTCTGTTCGATCTCCTCGACCGTCACGGCGAACTTTTGCCGGGCGTGGAGGATTGCGCGGAATTTCTCCGAAGGGCGGGCATTGTCATAGGCAGCACCACCGGCTACACCGCGAAAATGATGGAAGTCCTCTTGCCCATCGCCAAGGAAGCGGGCTATTCTCCAGATTCCATGGTCTGCCCCGACGACGTCGGGAAAATAGGGAGACCCTACCCATACATGCTCTGGAAAAATCTGCAGATACTCGAAGTCAAGGACGTCCGCAAGGTTATAAAGGTCGGAGACACCGCTTCGGACATAGAAGAGGGCAAAAACGCCGGATGCTTCACCGTAGGTGTTCTGGAAGGATCCAGTATGCTCGGCCTTTCTCTGGAGGAAGTCAAAAAAATTTCGACAGCGGAGCTGAATTCAAAAAAAGAAATTGCCGCGAGCCAATATCGCAGCGCAGGGGCGGACGCCGTGCTGAACGACATCTCCAAACTTCCCGGCCTGATCGGCACGCGGTCTGATATAGTCGTTTAACTTAAAAAATCTTGAATTTACACGCGCTAAATAGAGCAATTGTTTTTTAGCATTCCAACTTTAGGCTTTTTATCTTAATCCACTATAGTGCGGCGCGCAGCCGCTGCTACCCGCAAATCACTCCCTATCCGGCATATACATTTCCCTTCCCTGAGAGGCGCGTGTAAAAACCTTAGGGAAGGTCAGCCGTTTCACCTTGACGAGGGTGAGGGCGCCCGAGATAATTACGACGAACGAAGAAATGTAAAAACCCTGAAAGATGGATACGCGAGAGACTTTCGTTTCGAATTTCAGTTTCAAATTTCAGTCTCGGATTTTACTCGAAATTTGAATCCAAACGAGAGCGCCGAAGGGGCAACCGTCACGGTAAAACCGTGGTGTGGAAACTCTCAGGCCAAAGGAGCGTGTTCGGACAGGACTCTGAAGCGGCATTTAAGCCATTGATCTTTCGTTCTAGCAGGAAATATCGGTGGGGAAGCCGCGACAGAATGTATTTATGTCCTGAGGGGGTCAGACAATGCGAAACGACAGCGTTGTTTTAATGACGAACAACTTGAGTTTACAGCGATCGGTCATGGCTTTTTCTCTGATCATACCTTTTTCTCTTTCGGTACAGTTTGTGGAAGGGTCGTCCTTGGATGTTCTCATAGCCGCGCGCGACGCGGTGCATCTGGGAAGTCGCCTGCTGACTCATCCCTTATACGGAAATCTTCGCCCCCATCAGCAACCGTTCCGCTCAGTCATGATGGAAAAAACTACTGACGGCCTGGTCGATCTCGAATCGCTTTCGATGATTGAGGAGGCCGTTTTTTTATATCGCCGATTCGAAAACACTTTGCCTCTGCCCGCCCGTTTACCCCCCCAGGTGCGCGAGGACTATGCCCTGGTCGATCTGGAATTGATGAGGGAGAGCGTGGAGCGATATGGGGGACGGCTGGCCTACTCGCCCAATCTTTATCAGGGAATGCTGCCGGAAAACGAGAGCCTCTATGCGAAGGAGAACTTCTATGCAAAAGAGAACTTATATGCGAAAGAGAACTTCGTGGACGAGAACTTCCATGTGAAAATCAAAGGAGGTGAAAACAATGCCGGTTGAATTGACGAAAGAAAATTGCGACGTAGAGGTGAAAGAGAGTGCCTTGCCTGTGGTGGTCGATTTCTGGGGCCCCTCTTGCGGTCCCTGCATGGCGCTGATGCCGAAGTTCATGGAAATCGCGGAGAAGTATGACGGCAAGGTCAAATTCTGCAAGGTCGATACCTCGCAAAACAAGCGTGTGGCCATCAACTTCAAAGTGATGAGCTTGCCCACGATTCTTTTCTGGAAGGGCGGCGCTGAGTTGGCGCGCCTGAGCGGCGCGGACGCGACGCCTGAAAACATCGAGGCAAAAATCGGGACGATGCTTTAATGGACGTGCGGAACTCGATCTGGGTTTTGTGACCGTTTCATTTTCAAATTCCATTGGAATCCCGAAAGGAGGGATCGTATTGAGACTCGAACTCCACAGAATATTTGTGAACAAATTGGCTTTCGGCGAAAAGACCGGCGTCAAGGACGGGGTTTTGACCATCGACAAAAAAGAGTTGCTCGATCTGATCTCGGAGGACGCGCTGCTGGGGAAGAAACTCGACGTCGACTTGGCCATGCCGGGGGACAGTATTCGTATCGTTCCGGTCAAGGACGTGATCGAGCCGCGCTGGAAGATCGAGGGAAGCGGCCAGGTTTTCCCCGGAATGGTCTCCGACGTGGAGACGGTGGGAGAGGGCAAGACCCTGGTTTTGAGCGGGGCCGCCGTCGTCACGGCGGGTAAGATCGTGCGGTTCCAAGAGGGGATCATCGACATGTCGGGGCCGGGAGCGGACTACACGCCTTATTCCCAGACCTGCAACGTGGTGCTGCTGCTGGAGCCCTCGGATCCCGGCATGGACAAACACGACTACGAGGCCGCCTGCCGCATGGCCGGTCTGAAGGCCGCCGCTTACCTGGCGCGCTGTTGTGCCCAGGCGAACGCGGACCGGGTGGACGCCTTCGAGCATCCCAACATCCGGGAGGCTATGACCTTGCATCCGGGTCTTCCCAAGGTGGGGTATCTCTACATGCTCCAGACTCAGGGACTTCTGCACGACACGTATCTTTACGGCGTGGACGTGAAAAAAATCCTGCCGACCGTGGTGTCGCCCCTGGAGGTCATGGACGGGGCCATCGTCTCGGGCAACTGCGTTTCCGCCTGCGACAAAAACAGCAGCTACGTCCACCAGAACAACCCCGTCATCGCCGATATGCTGAAGCGCCACGGCAAGGACTTCAACTTCGTGACCTGCATCGTCACCAACGAAAACGTCACCTTGGCCGACAAACGACGCAGTTCCAGCTTCGCCACGAAGTTGGCCGCCATGCTGGGGCTCGACGGGATGGTCATCACCGAGGAGGGGTTCGGCAACCCGGACGCCGACTTGATCATGAACTGCTGGAAGGCCGAGAGGCTCGGCATCAAAACGGCGCTTCTGACCGACGAATACGCTGGGCAGGACGGGGCGAGCCAATCTCTGGCGGACTCCTGCGTGGAGGGCGACGCCTGCGTCACGGCGGGCAACGCCAACGAGGTCATCGTTCTGCCCCCCATGAAAAAAGTTCTGGGCTTCGCGGAGGAGGCCAACGTCATCGCGGGCGGCTGGCAGGGCTCTCTCGTTCCCGATGGAACCATCACCGTGGAGCTTCAGGCCATCACCGGATCGACCAGCGAGCTGGGTTACACGAAGCTGGGCGCTTATACCCTTTGACCCGGCTGGCTTTGTTTGACTGCAATCAGGTTTTTAAATTCTTGTTTTTTAATTCTTTTTAAATTCAGGAGGTGTTGTAAATGGGGAAATTGGCGGGCAAGAAACTGCTCATTCTCGGTGAGCGCGACGGCGTTCCCGGGCTGGCCATAGAGGCGTGTTTGAAAGACAGCGGCGCCGAGGTTATTTTCTCGGTCAGCGAGTGCTTTGTCTGAACCGCCGCGGGGGCAATGGACTTGCAGAATCAGCAGCGCATCAAGGACGCCGCTGAGAAGTTCGGTTCCGATTGCATCGTGATTCTTGGTTCCTCCGACGCCGAGGGCGCGGAGATTTACGCCGAGACCGTGAGCAATGGTGATCCGACATATGCAGGCCCTCTTGCCGGGGTCCCGTTGGGACTTCCCGTATATCATGTTTTCGATCAGACGATACGCGACGAGTGTGACCCTGCGGCTTGGGAGGAGCAGATCAGCATGATGGAGATGGTTTTGGATCCTGAGGCGCTGGCTGCGGCAGTCAAAGGTATTCGCGATCAGTTCAGCAAGAACGTTCTTTAGGGCTGTATTTTTACAGTAAAGCTGGCTGGATGGGCCGCGCCTCTACAGGTGTGGAAATCTAAGCGAACAATACCTGAGATACCTGACAGAAAGGTGGGAGGTCAAGAGTGGCTTATCGAGTGATTCACTATATCAACCAATTTTACGCGGGCATCGGCGGCGAGGAAAAAGCCGACGTCACGCCCGAAATTCGGGAGGGCGTGGTAGGGCCCGGCACCGCTCTGAAAGGAGCGTTTGGGCCGGAAGTCGAGATCGTGGCGACCGTCGTCTGCGGCGACTCTTATTTTGCCTCTAATATGGACAAGGCCAGCGCCGAAATCGTCGAGATGATCAAACCCTACAAACCCGACGCCTTCATCGCGGGGCCTGCTTTCAACGCAGGACGCTACGGTACGGCCTGCGGCGGAATGTGCGAGGCCATATCCAAACAACTGGGTATTCCCGTGGTCAGCGGCATGTACCCGGAAAACCCCGGCGTCGAACTCTACAAGAAGTCCGCCTACATCATCGAGACCCCCAACAGCGCGGCGGGAATGAGAAAGGCCGTCCCCGCCATGGCCAAGCTGCTTTTGAAGCTGCTGAAGGGCGAAAGCCTGGGCACCCCGGCGGAAGAGGGCTACATTGAGCGTGGAATCCGCAAAAACAAGTTCTACGATAAACTGGCGGCCGAGCGATGCGTCGAGATGTTCGTGGCGAAGATGAAAGGGGAGCCCTTCGAGACGGAGTACAAAATGCCCGTCTTCGACCGAGTTCCGCCCCAGCCGGCCGTCAAGGACATGAAGGACGCCGTCATCGCCCTCGTCACCTCGGGCGGTATCTGCCCCAAAGGAAACCCCGACCACATCGAGGCGTCCAGCGCCAGCAAGTACGGCGAGTACGACATCACAGGCGTCATGGACCTCACGGCGGACACGTATTGCACGGCTCATGGCGGCTACGACGCCACTTACGCGGACCGCAACGCCGACGTGGTGCTTCCCGTCGACGTCCTCCGGGACATGGAAAAAGAAGGTGTCTTCAAGAAGCTCCACAACAAGTTCTACGCTACGGTGGGCAACGGAACGGCCGTTGCCAGCGCAAAGCGATTCGGAGCCGAGATCGTCGACAAACTCGTCGCCGACGGGGTCACCGCCGTGATTCTGACCTCCACCTGAGGAACTTGTACTCGTTGCGGTGCAACGATGGTAAAAGAAATCGAACGCAAGCTCCCAGTAGTTCACGTTTGTACCATAGTTCCCATCTCCCAAACCGTCGGAGCCAACAGAATCGTTCCGGCCATCGCTATCCCCCATCCCTTCGGCGATCCGACCCGAACCCCGGAAGAAGAAAAAGTCATACGCAGACGTCTCGTCGAAAAGGCCCTCAAGGCTTTGCAGACGGAAATAACCGAGCAGACCGTATTCGCGAGTTGAATGCCCGGTTGATTCGGCATTGGAGCCCAGGCTGGTCCTGGGCCCTTTCAAACTGAAAACCGAGCGGCGGCACAATCTGCCGCAGTTCGCCGCGCCCGCCGGTCATCTGCCGGCGAAGAACATTTCACGGAGGTTATTTCAAGGAGAACATTTCAAAGAGAATATTTTAAAGAGAACATTTCAAGGAGGACATTCATGTCGAGCGTTGGAATCAAAGGTTATTCTTATTGTTTGAATCACACCCCCGAGCTGGGGCTGCACTACGGCTCCACGCCCTTCGTAGAGCGCGAAGCCAAGGGCGAGAGCGATTTTTTGAAAAGCCTGCCTCGATACATCCAGACTTACGAACAGGCCGCGGGATATGCGCCTAATCAGGCCTATATCGGCGGCATAGACTACGAAGCATTCGAAGGGGCGAAAACCCCCTGGATCGAAAACTATCTGACCAACGCGCAGCGCTACGGCAGGTACGGCGAGATCATGCCGGAGGACGAGTTCTTGGGCCTCATGGCCATATGCGATGTCTTCGATTTGATCTGGCTGGAAAAATCCTTCGCCGACGAGGTCAAGACGAAACTGTCGAAGGATCCCGTCATGAACGAATCCATCGTCGCCCGCTTGAAAGGCGTACACGAGTTGGCCGAAATCGAAACCGAAGTCAAGGACAAAAAAGGCCGCCCGCTTTATTACGGGGGGAAAATCGTCGGTTGTGTCCGAAACGGTCACGAGATAGACGATTGTCTTTTCGCCTACGTTTTGATGGAAAACCTCGCCTGCAAGGCGGGCGGAGTTCTGGCCCTCCTGCACCTGTTGAAGAACAGCGGCACGAAACCGGAGGAGATCGACTTCGTGATCGAGTGTTCCGAAGAGGGCGCTGGAGACATGAACCAGCGCGCCGGAGGCAATTTCGCAAAAGCCGTGGCGGAGATCGCGGGCTGCGTCAACGCATCGGGCTGCGATATACGCGGCTTTTGCGCTGGCCCCGTCAACGCCTTGATCTCCGGAGCCTCTCAGGTGGCGGCCGGCGCGCGCAAAAACTGCGTCGTCCTGGCCGGAGGCGCCGTTCCCAAGCTCTACATGAACAGCCGCGACCACGTCAAAAAGGGACTTCCCGCCCTTGAAGACTGCTTGGGAAACTTCGCCGTGCTGCTGGTTCCCGACGACGGGACGAACCCCGTCATCCGCTTGGACGCGCTGGGCAAGCATTCGGTGGGGGCGGGGGCCGCTCCTCAGGCCGTGGCGTCGGCGCTGATCTACGAGCCCCTTTCCGCTCAAAATCTTTCCTTCGGAGACGTGGACAAGTACGCGGCCGAGCTTCAAATCCCGGAGATCACTCTTCCCGCCGGGGCCGGCGACGTGCCTCACGCGAACATCAAGATGACCGCGGCCCTGGCCGTCATGAAAAAAGCCCTCGAAAAGAGCGAAATGGACGGCTTCATCAAGAAGCACGGAGTCATCGGCTTCGCTCACACCCAGGGGCACATCCCCTCGGGAGTTCCTTTTATCGGCGTCGCCTGCGATCACATCAAGGCGGGAACGATGAAGCGCGTCATGATCATCGGCAAAGGGAGCCTTTTCCTGGCGCGTCTGACGAACCTCGCGGACGGGGCCTCGTTTTTGATCGAGCCCTCCGGCGGCGCATCCGACGCGTCCAAGGCAGGCGCCTCCCGGCCGGGCACTCCGGCTGCCGTAAGCAAGGAAGACGTCAAATCCATGATTCTGGAGGCCCTCTCTGAAATCGTCGGCAAGCTGAGCTAGGGTGGAGCGAAGGGATGGTCATAAGCATGAGCGACAGCGATATTAAGAAATTGGTCGGTGAATCCCTCGCCGAAATCGTCGAGGCGGCTAAAAGCGGCGGACCCAAGGTTCGGATTGGCCTGATGGCCGCGGGCAGCGAACTGGGCAGCGAAGAACTGGCCAAGGGCGCGAAAATGGCCCTGGAGATGTACGGCAACGTTCGTCCCGTCATGATCGGCCCCCGCATCCCAGGGTTCGAGGACCTGGATTGGATCGAGACAGGCCCTTCGGACTCCTCCGGCGCAGCAGACGTTCAAGAAGCGGGCGCCTGCGAGGCGGATATTTCCGCGGCGCTGGAAAAGGCGCTGGAAGACCAGCGCATCGACGGCGCGGTGGCGCTGCATTTCCCCTTTCCCTTGGGCGTGACCACCATCGGGCGCGTCGTGACCCCCGCGAAAGGACGCCCCATGATCCTGGCGTCGACCACCGGCACCTCCGCCACGAACCGGGGCGAGGCCATGCTGAGGAACGCCGTCTATGGCATCGCCGCGGCGAAGGCTCTGGGAATGACGGACCCCACCCTGGGTATCTTGAATGTGGACACCGCTCAGCCGGTCTTTCGCGCTCTCTCGCGCATGGCCAGAAGAGGCTACGGCGTAAAATTCGGCGCCTCCGTCCGGAAAGACGGCGGGGCAGTGCTGCGCGGCAACGACGTTTTGGCCGGAGCGGTGGACATCTGCGTGACGGATACGCTGACGGGCAACGTTTTAGTGAAAATGTTCTCCTCTTTCAACACAGGCGGGTCTTACGAGGCCACGGGCTGGGGCTACGGTCCTTCCTGCGGCGAAAAATGGGGAAAGGTCGTCTCCATCATCTCCCGCGCGTCGGGAGCGCCCGTCATCGCCGGGGCTTTGACCTTTACGGCCGCGGTGGTCGCGGGCGGGCTGCCGGCCAAGGTGGCCTCCGAGCTGGCCGCCGCCCGGAAGGCGGGGCTGGACGAGGAAATAGCCGCCCTGACCCCCAAGGGAGAACCGGAAAACGAGGCCGTGAAAACCCCGCCCCCGGAACCCACGGACGAGGAACTGCACGGCGTCGACGTGCTGGAGATCGAGAACGCGGTCAAGGTTCTTTGGAAAGCGGGCATCTACGCGGAGTCGGCGATGGGATGCACCGGTCCGGTGGTAAAACTCGCCGTCCGCAACGCGGAAAAGGGCAAGTCCGTTTTGAGAGAAAACGGGTATCTGTAACCACGCACAGAGCTTTTGATTTTATGAGAACATGAAGACCTGGCATTAGAATAAGGAAGATAAGGTTTTATGGACGTATCGTTGAGTTCATTGTTGAACTCACCTTTTTTCGAGCAGCTCCTGGCTTGGATATCGAAAGCCAATTCATTTTTGTGGGGAGAGTATTGCCTGATCCTTCTGCTTTGCGGCACGGGGCTCTTCTTCACGTTTAAATTGAAGGGAGTGCATGTTTTCAAGTTCGGCAAGGGTTTTAAGCGCCTTTTTGGGGATTTCCCCCTCTTCGGAGCGGCCGCGGGCAAGGAAGGCATGAGTTCCTTCCAGGCCTTGGCCACCGCCATCGCCGCCCAGGTCGGCACGGGCAACCTGGTGGGCGCGATGACCGCCTTGGTCGCCGGCGGGCCGGCCTATTACATCGCCAAAGGACTTGGGAATAACTTTTTTTCCAAGGCTCTGGCGGTTTTTTTCTCCATCGCCATTATTTTGGCCCTGGGGTTCATGGGCAACATGGTGCAGGCCAACTCCATCAGTGACGCATTTTACACGGCCTGGGGCATCGACACCAAGATCGTGGGAATCGGCCTGGCCGTCATCTCGGGCTTGATTTTCATTGGCGGCATCGAACGCATCGCCGCGGTCACCGAAAAAAATCGTTCCCTTCATGGCCATCGTCTCCGTTTTCATCGATACGTTCATTGTCTTGAACATCTCCGTTTTCACGGTGCTTTCTTCCGACGTCATCGTTTTCAAGGACGGTCAAACCACGCTGAAAGGCATTTCCCTCGTGCAGGCAGCTTTCGCCCACAGCCTGATGGGCAGCTACGGTCACGCCTTCGTCGCGGCCTGCCTTCTTTTCTTCGCCTTTTCCAGCATCATCGGCTGGTACTATTTTGCGGAGACCAACATCCGCTACCTCTTCGGTTCGAAAGCACTGCTGCCTTACCAGATTTTGCTCATGGTATTCATCTTCGCGGGAAGCGTACTCAAGATCGACCTGGTGTGGGAACTGGCGGATTTCTTCAACGGCATCATGGTTATTCCGAACCTCCTGGCGCTGCTCTTCCTCAGCGGCAAGGTCCTTCGTCTTCTGAAAGAATACGACGAGGGCGTCCCCTACGACCAAAGCCGTTTTTTGGATTGAGCCGACGACCGTAATTTAAAAGCGCGGCGTCGAGTGCCGTAATGAACAAGCCCCCAGGGGCGTGCCGAAGGGGATGTGGCGGGGCGAGATTCGGACAACTTTTCGGCCTTGCCCGCCTCCCTCCTCTGGCTCATTTCAGTTGACGACCCAGAAGTCGCTGTTATTACCATTATTCCCCGCTTTTGACCCGACAGCAATATAACCGCAGTCTTTGCTTGGTATGTTAGGGTAGCATCGAACCCCAATCGTTTTTTCCCACAAAAAATTACTTAAGAGCCTGTCGGACGTAAGCAGTCTTTAGAAGGGGATTTCTTCAAAAAGCACATCAACGCGTTAGACCCATTGCCCGGTAGTGATATAATGATTCGCGACGTGGCAAATGTGCAGATAATGCGGTTATATAACCTTATATGCGGGTATTGATGTACGCTAAAATTTAGCACGTTACAATGTTTTAACAATATGTGGGAGGTTAGAACCTCGTGAATTGAGTGAATATTACGGTCTTTGAGCGTTAAGTTGATGTCTAAGCGTTTGAAGAATGTTATGTTGTCTTTTTTGAGTTTGTGGCTTTCGATTTCAACGTGACGCGAGCGATGATTCGAGGGGGAAAAAAAGGAAAAGACTTCACGCTGGTTGAGGTAGTGTTGATTGTCATTGTCGGTACTTTGGTGTCGTCCGCTGTTGCTTTCCGATGGAGGGGAAGAGAAAGGCTGATGCTGTCCTCAGTGACCTGTGTACCATGAAACCAAGGGAGTGACGATAAGCTGGCTGGAAAGGCAGGTGCGGAGAGTTATGGGCGTGCAGCTGGTTTGGGTGGCGTTTCACCGCTGGTGACAGTGTTGGCTGCAGGCTTTTCCGTTGAAAGATGAAGACTATACCCTTCGCTGAAAAATACACGTCTCACAACCCCATCTCTCGCTATCTGGTCTCGCGGTTTATTGATTCGTTATCTTTTTTGGTGCATAAGGCCGCGCCACGCGCTATCTTGGAAATCGGGTGCGGAGAAGGTTTTCTGGCTCTTGCTCTGGCGGAACAGGGCCACTCGGTACGTGGGATTGACGTGAGAAAAGAAGCAATAGACTTCGCATCGAAGCACGCCAAGGAAAAGAATCGAGAATCTCAGCTCCGCTTCGAGGTGGAGGATATCTATAAAATTTCTGCGGATCGCTTTCAAGAAGACCTTCTCGTCTGTTGTGAAGTTTTGGAACATCTCCAGGACCCGAAGACCGCGCTGGACTGCCTCGCGCAGCTCCCAGCCGAATATGCGGTATTCAGCGTCCCTTGTGAACCGTTGTGGCGCTTTTTGAACCTGTGTCGGTTCAAGTACCTCGGCAGTCTAGGCAATACCCCCGGGCACGTCAATCATTGGAGCAAAAACGCTTTCCTGGCTTTTGTCAAACAACGATACACCCTAGTCGAGGTTCTCTCTCCTTTGCCCTGGACGATGGCATTATGCAGGAAAGCTTAAAGGAAAGCGCGGAAATCGACTGTGGCCGATTCTGGGTCGTACACCCGAATAATGATCGGCCTCCGATCCGATTTGAGAATACCCAAAACCTGACACTCAGGCTTTTATTTAGGGCGCATCTGCATCCCGGTCAACCGTAGACCGTATGTGGAGACCTCCAGTTGATTTTCTAGCAAAGACAGAACGTCGGGAAGACGCAGCATCAACGTTACAAGGCGCATATCGTCATGGAAGCTTTTTTCCATCAGCTGTTGAGGAATAGGAAAACTCTCCCTCTTGAAATCGTGGCCGATTTTCCACGTTCCAATCTTCTCGTTATTGACGAAAACCAAGACCGAAAGCTCTCGCGGAACGGGATGTGTATCGTCGAAAGCCGCTCCGTCGAGCAAAAGCTCCCAGTCGCTTTCGGGTTTTCTGTCCAATGACATGTAAAACTTCACTTTATCGGCGTAAGTTCTCCACTCGAGCCGGGAAGGGAGGCCCGAAGAAACTTCGACCGGCATCAACCCCTCCGACATTTTGAGCCAAGGCAAAGCGGCTTCTTGGGCGAAAACAAGGCGCGTCTCCGGTACTGGCAAGAGGTCCTCCATGAAAGAGATGTTCGTCCCTGTGGAAGTTCGTCCTCTCGATAAACTCCCCAATTCTACATTCAAGCGATAAAAATCTGTTTCTTCTGGGTTGGCGTATTTCTGTCTGATGGCGAATCGGTCAAAAATGCCGTTGTATTCAAACACACTCCGGTCTAAAAGCACAGGTTCTCCTGAATGTGGGCGGATAATTTGGGCAATCTCTTGTGATAATCCCCATTGAGAGCTCGCAAATAAGTACAAAACCCCTAAGCTATTCACAATGGCTAAGGAAAAAGGAATACCAAGAAAATAACACCTCTTCTCTGGAACGGATAAAAGACAGACAAACGGAAAGAACCACAAAAAGGGTATGTAACGCATCTGCCAACCATAGGGCTGTATGAATAATAAAATCATCAACATCAGTAGCAGCCATCTGTTGCCATGTAATCGAAAGGCCAGCAGATACAAAAAGGATACCAATAAAATCAGAAAAAACAGTGGCCCCAAGCCTGCTACTCGTATATTATCCGCCTGTTCAAAAACTTTCCAATCGCTCCAATCCTTCCCCGTTATGTCAAAAGGATTTTTGACTCTGGCAGGCTGCATTGTGTTGGCGTCTTGAGTATGGGATATAGTAGAAAATAGCAACCTCGTAAAACGGTTATGAGCATGAGGATAAATCATTTCAGCAATCTTTTCCAAACTAAATCTCACCGGCCCAACTTTTCGACCTTTTTCACTTGCTTGATCCTCAGAACTGTTTTGTATCAAGGGATAAAAAATATGCTTATGATTTAAAAGATTTGTGACATAAGGGGCAAATCCTAAAACAAACACCAGCAGGAAAACAGGGATTCCAAGTTTTACGCCTAAACTGAACGCAGCCTTGCTTGCTGCGACGGATCGTTTTGCAAATGTAGAACTTTGCGTCTCTCGATATGTTTTGACGAAATGATGCAAAGCGACACAAAATAGGACAATACTGCCGTAGACAAAACCTGTCGATTTAATACAAAAGAGTACGGATAGAGACACAACGCAAAAAAAATGCACAAGTCGAGATATGGCTTTGCTGCAAAAGAAGTGATACGCGTAAATAATCGCGATCATGGTGAGCGACGCCAAGGCGCCATCCACAACGTATCCCGTGAACTGTGTCAAGGCAATAGGGTTCAGGCAACCGATGCCCCACAGCATACGTCTCGAAAAAGATTCCCCTTCCGTGACCCCCCATGCAAACAACAGAGCTGCGAAGAACAATAGTGAATGGTACACCGTGCCCAATTGCAAATCGCCCAAGGCAGCGGTGAGAGTGGCCGCGAAATACCACGTCGCCTTCGGGAAATATGTAGCCTGTTCGTTCCAATGATCCATCGGGCGCTCCAAATACATATAACCGTCATAGATGGGATTGAATCCTTCGGCGATGCGCCGTACTGCGGGCTGATGGTATGCCAGTCCGTCATGAAACGTGTCGAATATATAATAAGCGACGGCGTGAGAGAAGAGAAGCAAAAATAAAAAAACAAGAATTTCTCGAACACCGATTTTCTTTCGATAATAACAATAAAAGACGATACCCGTCTGCAAGGCGACCGAAAGCCAATAAGCAAGGACAGGAGCGCCTATCTGCAACAAAAGAAAAACGGAGAGAGTGAACGCTGGCAAAAAAACGTAGAGAAGCAAAAAAAACGCGATATAAAGAGGTGAAAAATTTTTTTGTTTTCTTGCAACAGCATTTATGTTATTTTGTAACTCCTGCATGGAATGCCCTCCTTCGGAATAGCGCCATAGAAAACAGATATGTAAGAACTTCCGATAAAATGCTCAAAATTCTCAATGAAAACGCCGCCGCCAAAATTGTCTCCTGTGGATAAAGCGTATGCAATAAAAGCAGAAGCATTGTTTCTCGGATGCCGATTCCACCAGAAGCTCCGGGAACTAAATAACCGATCAACCACGCTAGCGTATACAATCCTGCTATTTTTCCAAAGCCAGCGAAATTAACAGGATAAAGATCTAATATCGATAAAAGCGCATAA
>JAISLU010000051.1 GCA_031277095.1 Synergistaceae bacterium | reverse complement strand
ATCCTGAGCCTTTGCCTGGCGATTTCGTTCTTGACGGGAACTTTGGCGTCGGGTTATTCCGCGGTCAACATCGGGAGGCTGGCAACCGCCGCCATCCTGAAAGAAGGCGAATGATGCTTCTGGAGCTGCGGAATTTGAAGAAAGAATATTTACGCGGAAACGCTTCCTTCGCGGCTGTGAACGACGTGAACCTGTCCATTGACGAAGGAGAAAGAGTTTATATTACCGGTCGTTCGGGGAGCGGGAAAAGCACTCTTCTCAATATGGTGGCCGGACTTTTGAAGCCTACGTCGGGTGAGATCCTGTTCGAGGGCCGTGATCTGGCGAGCTTGAAGGACGAAGAACTGTCATTTCTCCGAAACTCGCGTATCGGCTACATTCCCCAGGGGCGTAGTATTCTTTCGAATTTTTCGGTCTTGGAGAACGTCAAACTTCCGTTTTATCTCTATAAAAGGCGCGAGGACCCGGCGGAAAGAGTTCGCCGCCTGCTGGAACAAGTGGGTATACTCCACCTGGCGAAAATCTACCCCTCGGAGCTTTCCGGTGGAGAACTCAGGAGGGTGGCCATCGCGCGCAGCCTTGTCAACACGCCGCGGTTGTTGATTGCGGACGAACCCACGGGAGATTTGGACCCGGACACCACGGAAGAAGTCACGAAGCTGTTCTCTCAGGTGTCTCGAGATAACGGCGTTGCCGTCCTCCTCGTCACTCATGATCACAGCATAGTTCATCGCGGCGGACGGCATTTTTCGATGGACTACGGGAAACTGACGGAAATTGAACATAGCGAACCCGTATGACAGATAATTTTTTGTATATATGTTTAGTTTATATATTTAGGTTTATATATTGAGTTTTATATGTATGATGGAGGATTTGACATGTACAGAAAAATCAAACGAGGCGTGTTTATCGTGTTATTGAGCGTGGCGTGGGTCGGCGCGGCGAATTCTCCGGTTCAGGGCGCGGAGGCGAAAAAAGACCTGTTCGTCATTAGAAGCTCCGCTCAGACGGTGTTCAACGAATTTCACGCGGCGGCGTTGAAGGGCTTTTTCGAAGAAGAGGGCCTTGCGATTGAATTTTTAGGTTTGGTGGAAGGCCTTTCCAAGTATCAGATGCTGGAGCAGAGGTTGCTGGACGTGGTGGACGGACACCCCGACCAGACGGCCAAGGCGCGGCTGGCGGGCATCAGGGCGATAGCGGTGGTCCCCGGCATGGTGGACCACCCCAAATACCCCCACGTGCGCTACTACGCCCGGGAAGGAGGAACAGTTAAATCTCTCGACGACCTGATCGGGAAAAAAGTTGGGATCATGAACTATGCTTCTTGCTACGAAGGCTATCTGAAAACCTATCTGAACAGAAAGGGAATCAAAGGCGACGTGGAGTGGGTGGTGCTTGCCGCCGGAGGCCAGCAAGAGCAGGCTCTGACGCAAGGGCTGATCGATCTGACCACCAGCCATCCTCCCTTTGGCAGCGTTGCCGACAAGGCGGGGGGCAACAAACAGATCGCCACGTCCTGGGATATTTTCAAAAGCCCCGCGGCGGGTCTCTCCGTTCGCGTGTTCCACGAAGACTTCATTAAAGAACATCCCGACAAGGTACGAGCCTTCGCCAGAGCCATGTACAAGGCGAGAAAATGGATCGACGAAAACATGGAAGAGGCGGTGCCTCTGGTGAGCGAGGCTCTGGGCCTGGACCCGGCCATTGTGAACGCGGAATGGGACGGTCGCTGGTACGCGGAGACCCCGGGCTTCGTCAAGGAGGATATCGACCTGTGGTTCGAGATCAGCGAAGCCCTGGGATATTGGGATCATGGAGATATCCGGCCGGAAGAAATTTACACCAACGAGTTCGCGCCTGAAGAGATCAAATAGGCAATGGCTGCGTTGAATTTACAAAAGTGGGCGGACAGGATCGCTTTTTACCTTTATCGGCTTTTGGCGATTTTCATTTTCCTGTTAACGTGGGAAATCGCCGCCCGGCTCAAGCTGATCAACCCGGTTTTCCTGCCGCCCTTTTCGAAAGTGATGGCCACTTTGTACAAGTTGGCCATCACGGGAGAACTGGCGAAACACTTCACGATCAGCGCGCGAAGGTCGTTGACGGGATTTTCTCTGGGGATGCTGGCGGGAATCCCCGTGGGGATGATTATCGGCTGGTTCCCGAAGTTCGAGTACTTCATCGATCCCTTGATCCAAGTTTTCAGGAATCTTTCGGTGCTGGCGTTGCTGCCCGTTTTTATGTTGCTATTCGGGATCGGGGAATTTTCTAAAATCGCGTTGATTTTTTGGGGAGCGCTCTGGACGCTTCTGCTGAACACCATAGCCGGGGTGAAAAACATCGACGGGCAGTTGATCAAAGCGGCCCGCGCCATGGCCACACCCGCGCCGATGCTTTTCGCGAAGGTCATCATGCCCGGAGCGCTGCCCTCGATCGTGACGGGAATCCGAATCAGCGCGACCTCTTCGGTACTGGTTTTGATCGCCGCGGAAATGCTTGGCGCCAGTAAGGGCCTGGGCTTCGCCATTCACTACTACGAAGGGCAGGTCCGCATCCCGGAAATGTACGCCATGATCGTCGTCATGGCAATGTTGGGGCTTTTTATCAGCTATTCCCTGATCATGTTCGAAAAACACGTTTTTCAGTGGAGAGAAAAAATCGGAGCCGGCGAATAACGGGGAAAGGGCAACGATGACGGAAAAAGTTAACGAGAAGATAAGACAAGTGGCGATTTACGGCAAAGGCGGGATAGGGAAGTCCACGACCACGCAAAACCTCACGGTGGGTTTGACGGAACTGGGGAAAAGGGTGATGGTCGTAGGTTGCGACCCAAAAGCAGACGCTACAAGGCTTTTACTAGGAGGGCTCGCCCAGAGAACGGTCCTCGACTCCATGAGGGAAACGGGAGACAACGTCGCCCTGGAAAACATCATGAAGACCGGATACCAAGGCATCCGTTGCGTGGAGTCCGGCGGGCCGGAACCGGGGGTCGGGTGCGCGGGGCGCGGGATCATCACCTCCATTGGATTGTTGGAAAGACTCGGCGCCTACACCGACGACCTGGATTTCGTCTTCTACGACGTGCTGGGAGACGTGGTCTGCGG
>JAISLU010000012.1 GCA_031277095.1 Synergistaceae bacterium | reverse complement strand
ATTTCTTTAAATCATAGTAAAATATAATAATTTAGTTATTATAATTATTTTCTCGTATTATACTTTGATATAGTTGAATTATATTAGGGTCAATTTTAACCGTGAAAATCCATGTTCATCCGCATTCGAGAACACGCCGCGATAAAAAAGGCGTCCATCCCATGTTCGAGCCGGGAATGGACGCCTATTTGATTATCTGCCTGACTGCGGGCAAGAATATTCAAGCTCAGGGGGCGGCGCTCCTTCGGTTCCTGCGGGGTACTCGCTGGCCTCCCTGAAACCTCAGCGAAGGCCCTTGCTCGATGAGAGTCCACAGGGGGTTTGAATCGCCTCGTTCAACTTCGTGTAGATTTCGCACCTCACGCCCCAGCCCAGTTCATCGGCGGCACAGCGTACCACGTCATCCAGCGCGCCGGGCGCTCCCATGCGGGCCCGGCCGACGGAGGACATTTTTTTGTGAAGCTCGGGATTCGTCAAAATTTTCAAGGCGCAATCGGCCAGGGCCGAGGCCTCGGGTTCCACCAGAATTTCGGCGTCCCCCAAGAGCTTTTTCTGGACCCGCTTGCCCTTTTCGTCAATGGAAACCACAGGAATGCCCATGCCGGCGCAAAGCTGGTTCGCCGTTCCCCCGAGCCCCAGCAAAAGGACGACCCCCGCCGCCGCCGCCGAAACGTTGCCCTGACGCAGCGCGATAACAACGCCGTTTTTCGCCAGACGGGGAACATCGCCCTCTCTTTCGTCCAGCCGCCAGCCCTGGCACGCCTCCGCCAGGCGAGACAGGGATAGAGTCGGGGCCGGGACCATGACGTAATCGCAGGGGAGCGAGGCATGAAGCCGCTCCACCGCCTCCAAAAGCAGCCCCACGTCGTCGTAGGCCCGGGCCCTGCTGCCCGGCAGAAGAAGCACTTTCGGCCTCGGGGAGGCTCCGGGCGTATCTTCGAGCATGAGCATGTCGGGCATGTCTTTGGATATGGGAATGTCCTCCAGAAGGTCCATGATAGGGTTGCCCGCGTAGGACGCGTCGGCCCCCGATGCGGTAAGCTGGCCGGCGGAGTCCCGATCCCGGGTCCAGGTTCGGCGGCAGTACCGGCGGATGATGAAGCGTTCCAGCTTCCAGTGCCCGGTCAGGTAGACCGTTTTCGCGGTCGCCACGAAGAGCGGAGCGATCCCCTGCCCCCAAAGAGCGTGCAACAGCAGGTAGACGTCGCCCACGCACAAGGGTGTGCGCATTCTCCGGGCGATGTGGTGCCAAGCCCGCTGCTGATCGCGGATGTGCCCGAAGAGGCCCGCGCGGATGTCCCCCCAGAGGTCGCGGAAGCGGTATTTTAAAACACCGCCGGATGGGGTGACGGAGGGCGTGGAGGCCACGGGAAAGCCCCGGTTCCGGTAGGGTTCGCCCCGCCCCACCAAGGGAAAGGCCAGCACCTCGGCCGCGGGAAAGGCGGCCCGCAGCTTTTCAGCCAGAAGCACCCCGATGGCATCCTCCCCGTACCCGTTGGAGGCCACCACGATCCGCGGCCGCAGGTACTCGACCATGACCTGGGCGAAGCGTTCGGGTTCCTCCAGGACGGTGGCCACCCGCGGGACCAGCAGGAAAGGCGATTCCCCATCCATTTCCTGATCTATTTTCTGATCTATTTTCTGATCTATTTGCTGCCACGACGGAGGCAGGTTGTAGACGTCCTTTTCGGTGCAGGCCAAAAAATCCGCACCGCAAGCGGCGCGTTGATCGTAAAGGGTCTTCATGTCCTCCCGGGAATAGACATGGTGGTCGCGAAAGTGCCGCTCGCCCACCACCTGGGCGCCCTCCCGCTCCAGGGACCGAATGAAGCTGTCCGGGTTGCCGATGGCGGAAAACGCCATCAGTCTGCGCCCTCGGACGCTTTCCTGGAAGGGGCGGAAACCTCGGGGGCCCCGCAGCACCCAATCGACGACCCTGAGGCGGGCGCTGAAAATGCGATCTTCGGGGACGAACTTCGCCAGCCCTCGCCGAAGCCCGGAGAGCGTGGACGTGTCCACCTGGTCGGCTTTCGTGACGACGACGATGTGGGCGCGTTTCAAGGCGGAAGGCGGCTCCCGCAGGATACCGGCCGGGATCAACCGTCCGCTGCCGAAAGGGCATGCCGCGTCGATCAGTACGATATCCACGTCCCGCACGAGACGGCGATGCTGAAAAGCGTCGTCGGCCACGGCCAGGGGGACCCCTCTGCGTTTCAGCTCCTTGAGACCTTTCATACGGTCCCGGGAAACCGCGACGGGAATACGGGGGAGTCGCGCGGAGAGCAGCAGAGGTTCGTCTCCCACGGAGCGGCGGTCGGCCTCGACTCCCTCGATCCTGCTTTCTTCGATGACCCGTACGTCGGAGTTGTCGCCTCCGTAGCCGCGGCTGACGATACCCACCGGGACGCCGTGGTCCGCCAGGGCGCGGCAGAGCATCTCCACGAAGGGAGTTTTATTGGTTCCGCCGTAGGTGAGGTTCCCCACGCTGATGACCGGAATCGGCGGTTCCACGGCCCGTTTCAGTCCGTGCCGGTAAAAAAAATCCATTGCCTGGGTCCAGAGGCTCATTCCCCAAGAGGGAGGGACGAGAAGGGCCCACAAAAAAGAACATCCCCGGAAAGAAAGCCTCTCCCCGCGGACGAATCTCATATAACTGCGAACCACGCGCTCTCCCCATGTACGCCCGAACATCCGTCCATTCACCCTCTATTCACTCTTTCTATTCACTCTTTCTTTTCACTTTTTCTCTCCGTTCTCGTCTTCGTTCTTGTTTTTGTCGCGTGGGTTCCCATTCATGCCATCCCTCATTTCCACGAGATGGTGGATCGAAAGGGCAGATCGAAGCGGATAAAGTATACACGACGAGTGTTTCAATGGAAGGTCGACGAAAGGTCGATGGAAAATGTTTCGATGGAGGTGTTTCGATGGAAGGCGTATTATATTGTAGAATTGTCGTACCCATTCAAAGTTTCTGCTTTTGAATACGCTCAGACAAGTATTTTCGTTAAGGATTGGCATAATATTTTACGCGGGGGAGTGGGTAATTTATGGAAGAAGAACTGCGGGATGCGCTGAAGTTTGCCCGGACGTCCATAGAGCGTAAGCTTTATTTTTTGGGGTGGCTGAACCGTACCCTTGAAAAGCTGAACGTCAACAACTTTCCCGTACTGGTCGGAGGTTCTGCGGTTTCGCTCTATACGGCAGGAAACTACGCAACCCAGGACATAGACCTTTGCTACAGCTCCCCGCGTCTGAACTCTATACTTTTACCGGAGGGCTTTCGCAAAGACGGGCGCTACTGGGTGCATGAAGAATTGGATCTTCTGGTGGAATGCCCAGGCTCGGACCGCCCTGAGCGTGTTTTCGACGTAATCCTGAAAAACGGCGCTCACGTTTATGTTGCCTCCATCGAGGACATGATCGTCGACCGCTTGTGCGCATGTGTTTTCTGGCAGTCTCCTTCAGACGGGGAATGGGCCCGTTTGATGCTGGCGTCGGACACGGATGTCTTTCCCATAGACTGGGAATACCTTGAAAAAAGAGCCGGCGCGGAAGACGTGGCGGAACAACTTCAGCGAATGAGAAAGGAAAACGAAGAGAATGGAGACGGCTAGGACTTTGAAGTACGAGGACCTCGAAAGCAAAAGGCGCTTTCGTATCGAACCCTCGCGCCGGGGGACAAAAAAGCAAACCGACCCCGAACAGTTACGGATTTTTGCCGCCCGCCAGAAACGCCTTACAGCCCTGTGGCGCGACATGGGAATCGTTTCGTGGAAAGTCGAAAAATGAAGAAGAAAGAAGAAATGAAGAAGAAATGAAGAAGAAATGAAGAGCCTAAGCTGTTGACTAGTTACAGTACAGTGGGAATGTAGAGATAATGGGCTAATGTATAACCCAAAGTTATACGATAATATAAGTATGAGCGCAGATTACAGTCGTCAACTGAGTAAAGAATATGAGCGAGCGTTGTTGAAGCTAGAAGACTTGGAACGCGAAAGTCGCGAACTGAAACAGAAAAATCG
>JAISLU010000105.1 GCA_031277095.1 Synergistaceae bacterium | reverse complement strand
ACGACGTGGCGCTGCGTGAAAAATACGCGCGGGAACTCTTGAATATGGCTGACGAAATGAGTTATGATAATAGCCAGAGGAAATATATCCTTGAGTTCTCCGAAAGGATATTCCGGCTGCAGGATTCCAGGATGAACAATGAATTGAGGGAGGCTTACAACGTGAAAACCGTACCGCTGAGAGAGCTTTCAATTGAGCTTTCCAAAGAAGAAGGGATAATGATAGGCAAGGAAGAAGGGATAATGATAGGCAAGGAAGAAGGGATAATGATAGGCAAGGAGGCAAACTCTTTTGACGTCGCGCGTGCGATGCTCGCAGACGGGCTTCCAGCCGAAACTATCAGGAAGTATACAGGTTTGGACCAAAGCTCCATACTTTCATTGCAGTGACAACGGCATGAGCGCCGAGAACTGATCGCCCGAGTGATGTACACAGGGCGCATGGGAAGGGAATATTTCTCCGCAACCCTGTCCGCGCTCATCACTCCCCATTGACGTAGAAAATTTCTTTGTCCCGTGGGTCGGCCAGACAGCAGACGCAGTGGGCCAGAGCTTTGCAAACTGGCTGGGGGAAATTTTTCACGGTTCTGTTAGACATTGCCCATCCTCCCCTATATGGACGCGACGGCCGAAGGGCACGGGAAAATCAGGGAGAGAAAAAAATTTCTTTGAAGGAGTGATTAAGAATAGTTATACCTTTGAATTAATATACCGGATCATGGCTGAATTTGCAACTGCAAAAGGCTCAAAAAATAAGGAATAATCCCAATTCATCCTCACCGTTTCGCGCCCCCTTTCGCTCTTTCCCCTATTGGTCAACTCAATTTCAACTCGCATTATACCCAGCCCCGCCCAACCCCGCACCCGCGTCAAGGCCGTGTTTATCTCAAATCCGCGAAACCTCCTCTTTTGTCAGGGCAAAAGGAGTGCAAGGGGGTGGCAGCGAGGGAGTATAATGGGCGTGCTTCGGCTCTGTACTCTTGTTTCGAGACGTTGTGTCAATCATTGTTCCCATTGTTGTTCCAATCAGCGAAAGGATGTGTGCTGGATGAAGTTGTCGGATCGTTACAATAAAGCGCAGCCCTCTGGAATGGTTAAAATTTTCCAGGCGATAGAGAAAATGGACGGAGTCTTGAACCTCAGCATCGGAGAGCCCGACTTCGACACGGAACACGACATCATCGACGCGGCCGCGAAGGCCGCGAAAGAGGGGTTCACCCACTACCCGCCCCTGCAGGGGTTTCCCGACGTCCGCAGGGCGGTGTGCGATTATTGGAAGCGGCGCCACAAGCTGGACTGCACGCCCGATGAGGTTTTGATGACCGTCGGAGGCATCCAGACCCCGAACCTGGCGATGCAGGCGATGCTCAACCCCGGCGACGAAGTTGTTCTGGTGGAGCCCTGTTTTTCGCCTTATTTTGTCCAGGTCAAGGACAGCGGGGGCGTTCCCGTCTCCTTGAAAACGACGGAGGAAAACGGATTCGCCCCGGTCATCGCGGACCTGGAGAAGCTGGTCACTCCCCGCACGAAAATCCTCTTGCTGAACTCGCCCTGCAACCCTACGGGGCGCGTAATTTCCCGGAAACAACTGGAGGAAATCGCCGCTATCGCCGACAAGCATGACCTTTTCGTTCTGAGCGACGAGATATACGAGGCCCTGATCTACAAAGGGGAGCATGTGTCCTTCGCGACCCTTCCCGGCATGAAGGCGCGCACTTTGATCATGGGCGGCATGTCCAAGAGCCACTGTATGACCGGCTGGCGTGTGGGATACGCCATAGGGCCGGCGGAGCTGCTGCGGGTCATGACCATGATCGCCAGCAGCCAGACCTACGGACTGAACACCCTCGCGCAAAAAGGGGCGGCTTACGCCCTGACCAATCACGACGCCAAACTGATCGAGCGCAAGAAAATTTTCGCCGAGCGCATGGATTACGTCGTCAAAAGGCTCAACGACATGAAGAACGTCACCTGCGCACCCGCCGAAGGGGCCTTTTATCTGTTTCCCAACATCAAAAAAACGGGGCTCACCAGCGAAGAATTCGTGTGGAAACTTCTGGAGGACGCCCACGTTGCCACGATCCCGGGTTCCGCCTTCGGCCCCAGCGGCGAGGGTTACCTCCGCATCGCCTGTACCCAGTCGATGGAAATTCTGGTCCAAGCCATGGACAAAATGGAAAAATTTCTGCAAAAATGACGAGTCCCCGATGGGATACCTGATTTTTTGGAGAAAATGACAACACGTTCCCGTTTATTCGTTATTCGTTTATCAGCGTTCGGTTTTCAGCAGAAACTCCTTCACGGCGTTCTTCGGCACGCCGTAAAGTTCCGCGATTTCCTGGGCGGCGGTCTTGAGGGAGCCTCCTTCGTTCAAAAGCTCTTGCGCTCGCTCCTTCCAGGAGTTCTCGTCCTGAGTCGGGGCGGCGCCTTCCACCACAAGGACCATCTCGCCCTTCAGGCCTTGCGCCAGCCTGCCCGCTATTTCGGAGAGAGTCCCCCGAAGAGCCTCTTGGTATATTTTGCTGATCTCGCGCACCAGGGCCGCCCTCCGGTCTCCCCAGAGGGCGATCATCTCGTCGATCTGGCGTGACGCCTTGTGAGGCGACGCGTAAAAAACCATAGGGTAGGGCTGGCGTTGGAGAGAGGTGAAGAGCTTTTGCCTCTGCCCCGGTTTCTCGGGGGGAAAGCCGTAAAACAAAAAAGGGTGGGGCGGGAAACCCGATAAAATAACGGCGGGAAGCAGAGCGGACGGGCCGGGCAGAACGTCTACCCGATGACCTGCCTCTAAAGCGGACCGAAAAAGGAGATAGCCGGGGTCGCTGATGCCAGGGGTGCCGGCATCGCTGATCACCGCCACGTTCTTCCCCTCCGCGAGAAGCGCCAGCAGATGCTCCGAGCGGGCCTTCTCGTTGTGAAGGTGGAGGGACACCAGGGGCTTCGCTATTTCGTAGCGCCTCAAGAGTATCCCCGACGTCCGCGTGTCCTCGCAGGCGATCACGTCCGCCTCCCTCAGAACACGAAGCGCCCGCAGGGTAATATCCTCCAAATTCCCGATGGGCGTAGGCACAAGGGTCACGGACCCTGGGGTCAAGGACCCTGCAGTCGCGGACCCTGGGGTCACGGACTCCGCAGCCGGGTATCTCAAGGCAACCCCTCCAATTCATAGGCTTGCAATACCTCGGAGGTGTATCCGGCGTCGTCGTGGACAAAAAGGGGCGGCTCCACGATAGCGCCCGAACCTCCTCCTTTCAGACCCTCTACCAAAAAAAGGTTCGCCCTCTTGCCTGCCCGAGGGTACACGAACCTCAATCGCTTGGGCTCGATACCTGCGCCGGTCATGGACGCCAGAAACTCGGCCGTTCTGACGGCGCGGAAAACGGCGTAGAACCGGCCCTTCTGTTTCAAAAGCCACGAGGCCGCCTGAAAAACGTCCCCCAAGTTTCCCTGGCGGGCGATGGACATGGACTCCAGGAGGCTTTTTCGCCCCCTTCCTTCCTCTTCGTAAGGGGGGTTGACCACCAGGCCGTCGAAGGACTCCGCGGACAGCGAACGATGCGCCCTCATATCCATGCGGCGGAAAGAGACCCTCTCGCCGAGCCCATTTTCCAGACGGTTGCGCTGAGCCAGGGCCTCCAGTTCCGGCTGGATCTCCAGGCCCAGTATCCGAAACCGCTGGGGAAAGCGCAGGGCCAGCAGCAAAGAAACCGCCCCGGTGGCGCTTCCCAGTTCGACAAAATACGACCCGGCCCGAGGCTTCAAACGGACATAAGCGGCCAGCAGCACCGTGTCCAAGTTCACCCGGGGTCCTGCCTGGGGCTGCCACAGCTTCAGCTTGCCGTAGAGAATTTCGTCGTGGGTCGCGGCCCCGCTCATTTATAATTTCTCATTTTTAAATTTCTCATTTTTATAATGCTCATTTGTAATTCTCATTTGTAATTCTCTACGTCGATGGCCACGATTTTGGAAAGACCGGGCTCCACCATCGTCACGCCGTAGATCAGGTCCGCCCGCTCCATCGTTGTCCGCCGGTGGGTCATGACCAGAAGCTGCAGCCTTTGAGAGTACTCCTTCGCCAGGTCGGCGAAACGAATCAGATTGTACTCGTCCAAGGCCGCGTCGACCTCGTCCAGGACAGCCAGGGGCATACGGGCGACCTCCAGGGCGGCGAAAAGGTGGGCAATCGCCGTCAAAGACTGCTCCCCTCCCGAAAGTTGGGAGATATTTTGCAGTCTCTTCCCCGGCGGGCGGGCGTAAATCTCCACCCCCTTGTCCCATATCGCCCCCTCCTCTTGCAGGGTCAGGCGGGCCTCTCCGCCGGCGAAAAGGCGCTGGAAAAGGGAGTTGAAACGGTCGTCGATGTCGGTCATCGCCTGAGTGAAGAGGGTTTCCACCTGAGTATCCGTCTCGTCGATCAGTTTTTTGAGTTCGTCGATCCCCGACCGAACGTCATCCAACTGTTCGGTCAGGTAGTCGATGCGCTCGGTCAGGGACTCGTCCTCGGACAAGGCCCCCAGGTTGTAGGTGCCCAGGGCCCTCAGCTCCCGCTCCAGGCGGCGCATAGTCGTCACCAGGTCCCGGCCTCCCTCCGTCCGTGCGGCCTCATGGACGTCGTAGGGATATTTTTCGTCCCACATCTCCTGCAATTGCTCGATTTCCGAGCGATTGGACGTGAGGCGCTCGTTCAGGGCGGCGATCTCCGCCACCAGCGCCGTCAGGTTGCTCTCCGCTTTCTGCCCGCGAGCCCGAAGGCGCTGCAATCGGTCGTGAACCTTGCGGGCCTTGTTGCGCTCTTCCTCCAGGGTTCTGCGGATTTCCAGGACTTCCTGCCAGATGGCGAACTGCTCTTTCCCCAGGGCGGAAAGCTGCTCTTTCAAGTTTTTTTCTTCCGATTGACCAGCTTCCAGCTCCCCGGCGATGGCGCCGAGCCGATCCTTCAGGTCGCCGTACTCACGTTGGATGCGCGCCAGAACCGTCGTCGTGCCCCGCAGCCGCTCTTCGATGAGCTCCAGTTCCCCTCGGAGGCCACGGGTGGAGCCGTCTCCCCCTGGGTCCGAAGGGTCCTGGAGCTGGGCGATCTGTTCCTCCAGCTCGGCGATTCTGGCGTCCAGACTGGACAACTCCGTGTTTCCGGCCTCCAGTTCCGACTTCGAGGAGGTTTGTTCTCCGCCGATGCGCTCGATCTCGCCGAGAAGCGCCCCAAGGGTTTGACGGGACCCGGACAGTTCGCTGCGGATCTGGGTCAGGGCCGCCCCCAGCTCGTCTCTTTCCTGAGACGCTTTCTGCTCTTCTTTTTCCGCCCGGGCGAGCTCCGATTCCACGCCTTTGATTTTTCGTTTCAGGGCGTCGATATTGACGGAAAGCTCCGTCACACGCTGATTGTGGCTGATGGCGCCTCCGTTTTGCCGGGTTCGGCCGCCGCTGACCGTGCCCGCCGGGGAGAAGACCTCTCCCTCCAACGTGGCGATGGGGAATTTGGCGCCGTTTTTGACCATGCTGCTGCCCAAAGCGTAATCGTTCACCACCAGCAGGTCTCCCATCAGGTGCTGCAGCGCGGGCTCCCAAGGAACCCGGGGGGTGATCAGCTCCATGCCCCACCCCACCACCCCGGAGAGGGGAAGCCGGTAGCGGGTGTCCGGAAAGCGGGGTTTGCATCGCTCCAAGGGCAAATACGTCACCCGGCCGGCCCGGCGCTGCTTCAGAAGCTCTATTCCCTCCTGGGCCTCGTCCAACGTGTGTACCAGGAGCCAAAACTGACGCCCCCCCAGATAGGCTTCCAGGGCGGAAGCCACGTCGGCCGGGCAGGAAAACGCCTCGGCGACCACCTCGGGCTTGGACGCCATTTTCCCCAGCCGCGAGGCGGAGAGCAGCAAACGCGTGGGCTCCGGGTAGATGGAGGCCTCCGTGTTCTCCTTGATGGCGTCCAGCTCCGCCTCCTGGGTCACCAGCTCCCGCCTCAAATGCTGCAGGTTGGCCGCGTGCTTCTGACAGACCGCGTAGATGTCCGAGTGTTCCACGGAGAGTTTCTCGTGCCGCTTTTCCAGGGCGGCGTTTTCCGACTCGAGTTTCGCCGTTGCGGCGGCCAAAGCGGCCCGTTCTTCTTCCATGCGGAAAAGGTCCTGCCCGGATCGCTCCAGGGACAGGGCAAGGGCTTTGAGCCGGGCCTCCAGCTTGGAACGGGAGAGGGTTTTGTCGGCGTATTCGTCCTGAAGTTCCTGACGTTTCATGCGTTCCCGCTCGGCGGTGGCCCGGCTTTCCTCCATACGGCGGAGGGCGTCCTCCAAGGCGGCGCGTTTTTTCTCCAGTTCCTGCCCCAGAGCCGCCTCCTCGTTTCGCGTTTTTTCCATCTCGCTTTCCACGGATTTCAGCGAGGCGGAAATGCGCTCCAGCTCGGCATTGCCGTCCCGTCGGCTCGAAAGGATGCCTTTGACCTGTGTCGCGGCGGAGAAAGACTGACGCCTCAGCGCCTCCTTCCGAACCACCAGCTCGTGTTCTCTCGCCAGGAAGGACTGCTCGTCGAACCCCTCGCTGCGCAGTTTTTCTTCCGTTTTGGAGACGGCCGAAAGCCACAGGTTCCTCCATCGAGCGGCCAAGTCCTTGTGCTCCGCCGCCAGTTGGAACTGACTGCGATAATCCTGTTCTTTTTTCTCCAGGAAAAAACGATGGGAAAAATAAAAGTCCCGGCGGATGTTTTCCAAATTGTCGATGATGCCCTTTGCCTCCACGGCCACGGCCACCTCGGGCGCGATTTCCTCCCGGCGGGCCCCCAGCTCCGAGAGCAGGGTGTTGATGCGCTGCATCTCCATCATGGCCGCCTCCAGCTTGGAGTAGGTGTCCTCTCGCCTTTTTCTGTAGCGGTCGATGCCGAAAAGCAGCTCCAGGTGGCGGCGGCGCTCCATCGGGCGCTGGTGAATGGCCTCGGAGACCTCCCCCTGTCCGATGAAGGCGAAACTGTCTCCCTCCAGCATGAAGCGGGATTTGAAGTCCGTCAAATCCTGCAGCCTTATTTTGGCGCCGTCCGCCTGGAGAACGGACCCGCTTTCCACCGTGTACTGCCGTCGGAGGGTGGAGGAGAGAGGGGGCGCGTCGCCCGCCTTTTGTTTCAGTTTCAGGATGACCTCGGCCTCTTTCGCGGGCTCCATGGAGGCGCTTCCCTGAAAGATCAAGTCGCTCTGACGCACAATGCGCAGCGTCCCCGGAGCGCCCTCTCCCAGCACCCAGCGCAGGGCATCCAGAATGTTGCTCTTCCCGCTGCCGTTGGGGCCCACGATGGCCGTCAGACCCTCGGAGAAAAGGAATTCGCAGCTCGTGCCGAAACTTTTAAAACCCTTGAGACGAAGATACTCTATGGACAACTGTCGCGTTCTCCCGCCGTTCCATCTGCTTCGCGCGCTGTTCGATGGACTCGTAGGTTCCTTGGGCCTCGACGCGGAACTTGCTCCAGGCGAACTCGGGAGTTCCCACGATCAAGATCTTGCGCCCCAGCTCCTCCTCCCAGAAGGAAAGGTAGGTGTCGCGCACATACTGGGCCACCAGGGCGTTGGCCTGCAAAAGGACAGCTTCGGATTTGTTGGCGTACCCGACCTTGCGGAGGAACCGTTTCATCGACAGGGCGATGGTGTCCTCCCGCAGCACCCATCCGTTGTCGTTGCAGAAAGGGCAGCCCCGGGTCAGGATGGACTTCAGATCCGGCCTCCCCCGTTTGCGGGTGAGTTCCACCAGGCCCAACTGGGTCATGCTGAAGACGCGGGCGCGCAGGCGATCCGACTGAAAAGCCTCCTCCAACTTGGCCAGAAGGCTGCGGCGGTCCTCCTCGAATTCCATATCGATGAAGTCGATGACGACGATACCCCCGATGGTGCGGAGGCGAAGTTGGCGGGCGATCTCCTCCGCGGCCTCCAGGTTCGTGTGAAGGACGGTGTGGCGCATGTCCATGCTGCCCACGTACTTGCCCGTGTTGACGTCGATGACCGTGAGGGCCTCCGTATGCTCGATGACCAGGTAGGCCCCGGAGCGCAGCCACACCTTTTTCTCCAGCGCCTGCTCGATTTCGCGCTCCACGCCGTAATACTCGAAAATAGGTACGACCCCACGGTAAAGAGAGACGTCGGGGCCGTTTTCGTAGAGCATGGAGATGAAGTGCTTGACGTGCAGGTATTCATCTTCTCCGTCCACGAGAATTTCGTCGATGTCGCCGTGAAATTCGTCCCTCAGCACCCTGCCCAGAAGGCCCATATCCTCGTACAAAAGGCACGGAGCGGACTGCCGGGCGGCATTGTGCTCGATTTCCCGCCACAGAGCCAGAAGGGACTCCACGTCCTGAGCCAGGGCCTCTTCCTCCACGCCCTCGGCCGCCGTGCGGACAATGATGCCGAAGTCCTCGCCCCGCAGCTCCCTGGCGAAGTGACGCAGGCGCTTGCGCTCCTCGTCGCTGGCGATGCGCCGGGAGACCCCTGCCTCCTCTCCATGAGGAATCAGGACAAGGTAGCGCCCTGGCAGCGAAAGCCGCGGTGTGACGCGAGCGCCCTTGTTCTTTCGGGCGGTTTTCGTCACCTGCACCACCAGCTCCCGATTGGGCGTAACGTCGATCCCTTTGGCGTCGTTCAGATACAAAAAGGCGTTGCGCCCGTCCCCAATGCTCACGAACGCCGCGTTGATGCCGGGAAGGACGCTCTCGACCCGGGCTTTGTAGATCTCCCCCGCCTTCTGGTGATCCCACATGCGCTCTATGAAAATCTCCGACAAACGGCCGTTTTCGAGGATCGCAACCCGCGTTTCCTCGCTTTCCAAAGTATCGGCGATTATTTTCCGATCCGAAGACACTGGACACACCCCTCCGTCAGAGCTCCTCGACCTGGGTTCCGTTCCAGCGGCCCAGCGCGATCCGGGCAAGGCAGAGGTCCTGCCATCCGGCGGCCAGCCCCTCGGAGACGAGAGTCTTGACCCAGCCGCCGAGACCGTTTTTAGCCGGATCGGCCAAGACCAGGGAAATCCAGGGAAGCGCCTCTTTTTCGTCGGCGCCGGTTTCGACCAGCAACGTATCCCCGCCGAAGTAGCTTTTTGCCCGGGCCGCGAGTTTTTCCGTCAAGCAGGAGTTTCTCGGCCAAATCCGATAATGGGCCGCCCTGCATTCTTTGCCCAAGGTCCCATCGGTCGGGAAAAGACATTTTTTGACATGAAAGCCCTCGGGCATCTGCTCGTTCAGCATCGAAACCAGCCGCTCCCCAGTGTCCAATGTGTTTTTTTCCCCAGGAACCTCCCCAGGAATTTCCTGCAGCCAAATATCCACCGCCTCGCAAAGGGCGATGACCCCCGCGGGCAGTTCCGGACCAAAACTCATCTTGGGGTGAGGGGAAAAACCCTCGGTGGAACACAACCGCAATCCCGCCCGCCTGGCGGCACGGGAGAAAAGGTCGGCCAGAACCACGTGAGGGACAAAACACGCCCCTCTTCTTTTTTCGTAGATCAAACGCGCGCGCACCGTCATTTCAAAGCTCCATGACGCCCCAGGGCATCCCCGCAGTTCAGGCCGCACGCTCCGCAGCGCAGGCGGCAGTCGGGCGTCAGGCGCGCGTCGTAAGCGGCGCAGCGCTCGCGCCACAAAAAAGCCTTTGTGATCCCTACGTCCACGATGTCCCACGGCAGCATCTCGTCCGGTTTTCTCGCCCCCACGTAGTCCGCGGGGTTCAAGCCGCACTTGTCGAAAGCGTCGAGCCAGCGCCCAAGGTCGAAGGTCTCGCTCCAGCCATCGAACCGGGCCCCGCTTCTCCAGGCCGCCTCGACGGCGTCTCCCAGCCTCCGGTCTCCCCGGGCCAGAACGCCCTCCAGAAAGGTCTGCTCCGGCTCGTGATACTTCAAAGACAGGGCCCTGTCCCGGACTTGAGATTTGAGGCGGCGGCCTTTTTCTTTGAGTTCCTCGACGGTATTTTGTCTTTCCCATTGGAAGGGTGTGTGAGCCTTGGGGACGAAGCCCGCCACGGAGACGGTGACGGAGGCTCGCTTCCGCTTTCGCGCCCGCGCCAGGCGAAGAGCGGATAGCGCCAGGCGGAGGATGCCGTCCAGGTCCTCCTCCGTTTCCGTGGGCAGGCCCATCATAAAATAAAGTTTGATCCTGTCCCAGCCCTTGGAAAACGCCTGATCCAAGCAGGTAAAGATGGATTCCTCGTCGATCCCTTTGTTGATGACGTCCCGAAGCCGCTGGGTACCGGCCTCCGGGGCGAAGGTCAATCCGCCCCGGCGCACCTTCTGGAGGCGAGCGGCGAGGTCCACGGAAAAACCGTCCATCCGCAGGCTGGGGAGGCTCAAACGAACCCCCTCCTCCAGAAGCTGGGGGGTCAGCGTCTCGATCACCCGGTCCAGAGCGGAGTAGTCGCAGGTGGCCAGGGACAAAAGCCCCGCTTCATTCCATCCGGTCCTCCGCACCAGCTTCAAAAGACCATCGACGACGGTCTCCTGGGCCCGTTCCCGCACCGGGCGGTTTGTGATGCCCGCCTGGCAAAAACGGCATCCCCGGGAACAGCCCCGAAATACCTCCAGAGCGGCCCGGTCGTGTACGACGCCCACCGAGGGAACGATCATTGCGTCGGGTGGGCAGGCGTCCTCGAGTGAGGGGAGAAACTGTCTTCTGACGGGCAGGGTCGTTTTTTTCCGGTCTGACGTTCCAGGTGCCGCCTGTCCAGGCGCTGTCTGTTCGGGCGCTGCCTGTTGGGCCACCGCTCGCGTCTCGAAAGAGACCCCATTTCTGTCGTAGACCGGCCGCACCTGGCTCGGGACGTAAACGCCGGGAATGCCCGCGCACTCCTCAAGGCGCTCTTGGCGGGACATTCCGCGAGTTTCCTTCAACGTCGAGAGCAGCTCGGGAAAGAGAACCTCCCCCTCCCCCACGCAGAAAACGTCGATAAAGGGCGCGACGGGCTCCGGCACAAACGCCCCCGGCCCTCCCGCGGCCACGACAGGATGGCGCTCGTCCCGGTTTTCCCCCCGCAGAGGGATGCCCCCCAGGTCCAACATCGTCAAGACATTGGTGTACCCCAGTTCGTGTTGCAGCGTGAAGCCCACCAGGTCGAACTCGGAAAGGGGAATCGAACGCTCCAGCGAGGTCAGGGGAAGGGATTTTGCTCTCAAAAGCCGCTCCATATCCACCCAGGGACAGTACGCCCTGTCCACGGCCACGCCGGGAAGTCCAGAGAGAAAAGGCACGAGAACTTGAAATCCGTAGTAGCTCATCCCGATCTCGTACACGTCGGGAAAGGCCAGGCATACCTTCAAAGTATCCCGGGTATCCCTGCCCTCCCAGGGAGAATCGGAACGGGGAAAACGCCACTCGCTCCCGCTGTAGCGGGAAGGGCGCGAAACCTGAGACCACAGAGGCCACAGGGGATTATCGAACTCCGGGAACCACATCTAAATCCTCCATAATGGCGGTCGGCACATTCGGTACGCCGTGTCGAGCGCGCGATCGATTTCTTCGTCAAGTATCCCAATAGAATAAAATATCCCAAGATCATGCGATTCTTATTTTTTATTTTTTATTTTTTTATTTATAGCGTTTCGCGGCCCCGGCATACACGCTGCCCACCAGGCCCAGGGCGATGGAAATGGACATGAGAGAACTTCCTCCATAGCTCAGAAAAGGAAGGGGAAGCCCCGTAATGGGCATGAGGCCTATACTCATGCCTATGCTTTCGAACATCTGAAACCAGATCCACGCCGTCACCCCGGCGACGAGAAGTTTTCCCTGAATGTCCCGGGTTTTCATGCCCGCCGCGACAATCCGCGTGAATATGATACCAAAAACGAACAGCAGCACGAAGGATCCCCAAAAACCAAATTCTTCCGCGTACACGCTGAAGATGAAATCCGTGTGAGGTTCCGGCAGAAAGCGCAGCTTGCTCTGGAGTCCCTGAAGGAACCCCTTGCCCCAAACGCTGCCGGATCCGACGGCAATGCGGGATTGAATGGCGTTGTACCCGGCGCCCAAGGGATCCCGCATGGGGTCGAGAAAGACGAGAATCCTCATTTTCTGAAAATCCTTGAGGTAAAACCATCCGAAAGGAAGCAGACTCGTCCCCAGGCCCAGAATGAACCCCAGGTATTTGAAGGGGGTGCCGGCAACGAAAAGCGCCGAGAAAATGATGACCACGTAAACCAGCGCGCTGCCCAGATCCGGTTGAGCGAGGACCAGGAGCAAAATGGGCACTCCGGCGCCCAGCGCGCTGAGAAAAGGCTTCAGGGAAAAAGGGGGATAACGACTCAAAACTTTAGCCAGGACGAGGGTCAGGGAAATTTTTGCGAATTCCGACGGCTGAACGCGAATGAAGCCAAGCGAGAACCAGCTTTGAACGCCTTTGACCTTGGGGGCCGCCAGCGTGGTGAGGAGCAGCAACAAAAGCGTCAAACCATAGAGAGGATAAGCCCAATCCATGAACTTCCGGTAGCCGATGCCAACCACAAAAACGTAAGCGATGACGGAGACGACACTCCACCCCGCCTGCCGGACCGCGTATTCCCCTCCCCGCCCGGCGTTGCCGGATCCGGCGCTGAAAATACAGGCGATCCCCCATAAAACCAACAGCGCCACACTTCCGAAAAGCAATTTGTCCAGCGCGGCCATATCTTCCTTCAGGACGGAAAATCGGAGGGTATCCATTCAGATTCGACTCAGACTCAGATTCAAGGGCTATCCCAAGGGCTATCTGCGTCGTTTGCTTTTGAGGTTGTGGCGAGAGTCCGCCCGCGGAGAAGTTTTGTCTTCCATAGGCCCCGAGCTGTTGGAACCATTGGCGGCGTCGGAATCGTCATCGAGAGCTGCCCCTCGTTTGATCCGCAAAACGGGGATGTTGGCGACCAAAGCTACGGCTCTGTCGTCGTGATCCAGGTCCATTTCGATTTTCGACTCGTCGATATCCATATATTTGGTGAGTACGGCTATCATTTCCACACGCAAGTTTTCCAGCAACTGAGGTGAAATATCGGTACGGTCATGAATCAACACAAGTCGAAGACGTTCTTTAGCCTCTTTGGCCGAGGAAGTACCCGCGCCCCCAAATAACCTCCGTAAAAAATCCACTTTTACCTCTCCCTCGTTAAGTGGCTCAGCACTTTTATTTTTTGTACCCTACGCAAAACCCCATCCGCAGCCTCAGAATCCGAAGATTTTTTTCAAGCTCGCCAGAAAACCTTGGGATCGGTACGAGTCCAGGTGGAGCAGCGGGACGTTCTCCCCTAAAATTCTGGCCGCGATGTTCGTGTAAGCCAGCGCCGCCGGGGAATTGTGGGTAAATGTCAAAGGCTCCCCGCGGTTGGCGGACTTGATCACGCTGTCGTCCTCCGGCACGATACCGATCAGCTTGATGGCCAGAATATCCAAAATGTCTTCTTGCGACAGCATCTCGTTGTTTTGCACCATGACGGGCCTGAAACGATTGATGATGAGGCGGATCGGGGACTTCCCCATGGATTCCAGCATGCCGATGATACGGTCCGCGTCTCTCACGGCCGGGACCTCCGGAGTCGTGACGATGAGGGCTTCGTCCGCCCCCGCCGCGGCGTTTTTGAATCCTCCTTCTATACCGGCGGGGCAGTCTAGGAGAACGAAGTCGAAATCGGGCCGCAGTTGCTCGCAGAGTTCCGCCATTTGCGCCGGGGAGACGGCGTCTTTAGTGCGCGTCTGAGCCGCCGGAAGGAGATGAAGGTTCTCCACCCGCTTGTCGCGCACCAGCGCCTGGTTGAGCCGGCAATTTTTTTCGATGACATCGATGAAATTATAAACGACTCTGCTTTCAAGTCCCATGACCATATCGAGGTTGCGCAGGCCTATGTCGGTGTCGACCGCCACCACTCTTTTTCCCGCCTTCGCCAAAGCTACAGCGATATTGGCGGTGGACGTCGTCTTGCCGACGCCACCCTTGCCGGACGTAATGACAATTACCCGTGCACCCAACAGAAAGCCCTCCCTATCAAACATCTTCCTCTATAGTATTGCCATGCCCAAAATAGTATTGCCATGCCCAAAAGCGCGGGCTGGCCGGTTTGGGGACGCTTACGCGGTTTCAGTTTCCGCTTCCAGCTTCCAGTCTCTAAAAAGCAGGCCATCATCTTCCAAGGTAATAATAACAGGTTTTTTCCACCATTTCATATCCTCGCCAAATTGGTCGCACAGTTTGTCGCCGATGCGCAATTGTTGGGACTCGAAGGACCCCGCCACGATATAAATCCCTTCGGCCCCGTTCCGTCCGGCGTGGACGAGGCCCTTCAGCTTCCCCAAGACGGAGACGCTGCCCCCCGCGAAAATCTCCGCGCCGTTGTTCAAGTGACCGACCAACACCACGTCTCCGTCGTAGTCCTCGTGCTGTCCCGAGCGTAGGGAGTGATCCAGGATCAAGGCACCGGACACGTGTTCCCCTGCGGGTTCTTTCGTCGTGAACCCTGCGCAGGCGAGACGGGCCAGGGATACTTTGTCCCAGGTGAGCCAGGCCAAAACGTTGAGTTTTCTGGGCCAGACCACCCGGGACAGGATCGCGCCGATCAATTGCTCCGAGCAGGAACGCGATTGAAAATCGAGGACCACTCCCGTCCCCATAGGCAGCGCGTAGGTCTCCTCCGGAATCGCCTCGAAATTGTCGAGAAGGAGATCGTCGGAGAGGTCTTTCGGGAAAACGACTCTGATGCCGAAATTCGTTCCCTTGAGCTGGATAACTGGGGTTTTGGTGGTTGGGGTTTCGATGAGCGGGGCCTCCATGGATAGAGTTTCGACGGTTTTACACAATGTCATTTCCAGTCCTTCTTTCAAGTGCCCTTAATTTCCCTCAATTCTCGTTGACTCTCTTTAATTTTCTTTAATTTTCTTGCACTTCCTCGATTTCTTGAATTTCCTGAATTTCATCGAGGGTCTGAGGATCGTAGCTTTCCGCAGGATGGCTCAATATGTGGGCCAAAATTTCCCCGACGATGGGAGAGGCGACGCTGCTGCCGTGTTCCCCTGCCTCCACCATAGCGACCGCCACGTACTGAGGGTCGTCGGCGGGGGCGTAACCGGCGAAAAGAGCGTGGTCCAGTCCGTGGGAGTTTTGTGCCGTACCCGTCTTGCCGGCGACCGTCACGCCGAAACGCCCGGCCCGGGATCCCGTTCCGCGGCTGACGACGTAGTCGAGCCCCTTCTGAACCACGGCCAGTTTGTCGGGAAGGATTGCCAGGTCCGCCGGCGGCCGGAAGTTCGTCGAAGCGACATGAGGCGTCACCAGATAGCCGCCGTTGGCGATGGCCGCGTAAAGCCGCGCGATCTGAAGCGGGGTCAGCAACAAAAAGCCCTGGCCGATGGAGTAATTGACCGTGTCTCCCTGGTACCAGTTTTCCTTGAAGCGGGCTTTTTTCCACTCCGGCCCCGCGGCGTTTCCTGCGGACTCCCCCGGCAGGTCGATGCCCGTGGGAGAGCCCAAACCGAATTTTTTGGCCCATTTCAGCAGACGGTCGATGCCCAGCTTCATCCCCACCTGGTAAAAATAAACGTCGCAGGAGTTCTGCAGCGCCCCAAGGAGGTTCACGCTGCCGTGGCCGCTCCGCCTCCAGCACCGGAAGGTGCGCGAGGACAGCTTCAGGGACCCCGAACACAAAAAGGCCGTGGAGGGCGTCACCACCTCTTCTTCGAGAGCGGCCAAGGCCACCAGGGCCTTGAATGTAGAGGCTGGAGGGTATACCCCCGCGATCGAACGGTCCAGCATGGGCTTGTCCGCGTCCTCCATTATCTCCTGCCATTCCTTTGTGGAAACGCCCCAGGCAAGGGGGTTGTTGTCGTAGGTGGGGGAGGACGCCAGCACAAGCACGGCGCCTGTTTTCACGTCCATGAGGACAAGAGCGCCTTTGTACTCGCTCAGCAGTTCGGTCGCCCGCTTCTGCGCCCCCATGTCGAGGGTCAGCCGGATGTCCTGTCCCTTTTCGGAGGCGCGCAGGTCGATGGTTCGAACTTTGCGCCCTTTGGCGTTGACCTCGATGGCCTCTTCCCCGGCCACGCCCCGCAAACGTTCTTCATAGTACCGCTCGATGCCGCCCTTGCCCACCAGATCTCCGCCTACGTATTCCCCTGGGCGGCTGTCCCTCAGCTCGCTTTCGGAGATTTCCCCCACATATCCCGTGACGTTGGCCGCCAGCGCCCCGGCCGGGTAGATCCGACGCCATACGGGCAGGGGAAAAAGCTGGTTCGGGAACTCGGGGTCCGCCACCAGCTCCGCCATTTGGGCCATGGTCAGGTTGGGGACGAGGCGGATCACCCGATAAGGCGCGCCCCGCTGTTTTTTGATCGTCTTCTCCAGATCCTCGACGGACATGGGGATTCCGTGGATCGAAAGAAGTTTGCTGAGATGAGGCAGCATATCCGGCTTATCCAAGTCCAGAGGATACCCCATGACGCTGAACGTGGTCTCGTTGACGGCCAGGGGAACGCCGTTGCGGTCGTAGATCTCCCCCCGAGGCGGAGAAAAGCGTATCAGACGCAAACGATTGCCGTAAGCGAGCCGAACGTATTTGTCCGCGTGAATGACCTGAAAAAAATAAAGCCCCATAAACAGAATGCCCAGCGTCCCAAGTATCCCGTACAGCAGAGCCTTCAGCCTGGCATCGAGGAGATCTCGTATCTCAAGCATTTTGCCCTTTCTCGTGCTGAAAATAAAAAAAAGCCCCCAGAAGCGCGACCGGAACGGCGCACCCCTGTTGAGCGGCGAAAAGCATCCACCTCGCCTCACTGATATTGCGCCCCAAAAGGAGGGCGGACAAAATCGTCGGGATCAGTTGAGCCGTCCAAAACAAGAAGAATATCACGAGAGGCGTCCTGCCCGACACGGGCAGCGCATTCCACACCCATAAAACGAGCATGACGACGCTCACGTAGCTCAACGCAAAAAATCCCGGAATGCCCACCCATCTCAAATCCCACAAGAGTCCGCCCAAAAACGCCGTCCAAATGACGAAAATGTTGACTTCCCAGTCCCGGGTCAGAAGACGGTAAACGAGACACGACAAAAAGATCTCCGGTATCTGCATCGCCCCGGAGGTCAGGACGGTCAGAAGATCTTGAGCGAGCCAAAAAACGGCGTAGATCATCGAAAGATCCCCTTGGAATGCTTCAGGATGGTGACGGTATACAACAGGGAGGTGGCGGCTCCCGGAGTTATCTTGTAGGTCACGTAGCCGCTGCCCGACGCCGCGCCCTCGTCCGCGATGCTGCCGATCGGTATTCCCGGGGGCAAAAGTTCGCTGATGAGCGCGGTGCTGACTTTCATGCCGGCCTCTATGCCGCGGCCCTCGGGAATGTACGTCAACAGAACGGACCCGCTGCCGTCCCCCACCACGACTCCCAGTTCCCGGGTTTCTTCTATGACCACGGGAATCATCAAAGCCGGCGACGTCAAAAGCTCCACCCAGGAGGAAAAAGTACTGACGGAACTCACGCGGCCCACCAAAAACCCGTTCTGGAACACGGGCAGCCCTATGATGACCCCCTGGTTGAATCCTTTGTCTATCCTGAACTCGTTCCACCAGGAATGAGGCTCGCGCAGGGTCACCCGCGCCTCCTCCATGCGCGCATCCAACTCCGCCTTGATCTGCTCCGCCACAAGGACGGAACGGGTGATTCGCAGCTTGGAATTTTCGTCCTGCAGGACTTTCAACTGCCGGGTCAGGTCGTTTTTGTCTTTCGCCCAACGGTAAAGGTCCTGCAAAAATTCCCGCGAGACCACAGCCGGGTACTCGGGGACCGACAAAACGCTCCCCACGAAATCAACGACGCTTCTCAAAACTCCCAAGTTCGGAGAAGCCCCCAACAGAAAGAACCCCACAATCAGGGCAACGATCCCGTGTATCCACTCGGCGGTCAAGCGTTTATCGACCATTGTCCGTCCATCCTGCCAATCTCGAAAACCTGCTCCGCGCTAACGGGCTCCTCGTTCCACAGACATCAGAACGCGTTTCATCGCCCCCAGGTTGTCCAGAATTTTGCCCACCCCCAGAGCAACCGAGAACAAGGGGCTTTCCGCAACCATGACAGGCGTGTTGATCGCCCTGGAAAGGCGTTCAGCAAACCCCTTCATGAGCGCCACTCCGCCGGACAGGACGACACCCTGGTCCACGATGTCCTTGGCCAGCTCGGGAGGCGTTTTTTCCAGTGCCACCTTGACCATGTCCTCTATGCGCAAAAAAATCGGGTCCAGGGCCTCCCGCACCTCCACGGAGGAGACCGTGTCGATCTTGGGCAATCCGTCCGTCAGATCGCGGCCCTTGACGGCCATCTCCAGCTCGGGAGAGAGGGGCAGCGCGGAACCGATAGTGTTCTTGACCTCCTCCGCCGTGGTCTCTCCGATGTAAAGGGCGTAACGCTGACGCAGCATGGCGACGATGGCATTATCCATGTCTTTGCCCGCCGTGCGGAGCGAACTGGTCACCACGATGCCTCCCAGAGAGATGACCGACACCTCGCTGGTGCCTCCTCCGATGTCGATGATCATGCACCCTCGGGGCTCGCTGATGGGCAAACCCACCCCAAGGGCCGCCGATATCGGCTCGTCCACTACATAGGCCTCGCTGGCCCCGGCCCCCAGCGTTGCGTCGATGACGGCCTTGCGCTCCACCTCCGTGACCTCGGCGGGCACGGATATCACCACACGAGGGTGAGACATGAAGGACTTGCCGCCATTGGCCTTACGCAGACAATATCGTATAAGCTCCTCGGTCATGTCGAAATTGGCGATGACGCCGTCCTGCAGCGGCCATATCGCCTGAACCCCGGCAGGGGTTTTTCCGGCCATGGATTTTGCCTCGCGCCCCACGGCGATGACCTCCAGCCCTCCGCCCCGGGGCAACTTGCGCACGGCCACGGCGGAGGGCTCGCTGATGACGATGCCTTCGTCCTTGACGTACACCACGATATTGGCGGTACCCAAATCTATACCCACATCAAGCCCTAAAATTCCGGAAAGGTACTTGAACATCCCTTCTCATCACCTGCGTTCTCGAATCTGTCTGCGAATCCCGGATAGCGTCGAAATCTCGCGTTTTTCAAGGCCAAAAAGGGTTGCTTCTCCGCTCCTGTCCTATGGTGGTGTCGGGGCCGTGGCCGGGGAAAACCGGAAGATCGTCCGGCAGCGCCGCCAATTTCCCAAGAGACGTCAAAAGGGTCCCGTAGTCGCCGCCCGGCAGGTCCGTCCTCCCCACGCTTTGGGCAAACAGCGTGTCTCCCGAGGCCAAAATATTTTTTTCTCCCCGGCTGATAAGATAACACACGCTGCCCTGCGTATGTCCAGGGGTCGCCATGACTTTTATCTTCAACTTCCCGATGGAGAAAACGTCTCCCTCCGTCACCGTTTTGAAGGCGTCGACGCCCGAACACTCCATGCCCAAAACCCGCTGCATCTCCTCGGGGGGGTGCCTCAAAAGAGGCGCGTCCTCAGGTGATATGTAAATTTCGCCCTTCACCATAGGAACGAATTTTTCGATCCCCGCGATGTGGTCCAAATGTCCATGAGTCAAAAGAACCGCCTTCAGAGTCAGGCGGCGCTGTTTCATGTATTCCAGGACCTCTTCCACGTCTCCCCCGGGGTCCACGAAAAAGGCCGACCCTTCGTCGTCGAAAAAAAGATAGCCGTTGGTCCACAGCCCCCCTAACGGGAAGCGCCGACAATTCAGATCGCTCACGTCTCGATTCACAACCACTTCACCCTTTCCATTGCCGCCTCTGGCTTCCTGTTCATCGCTCTTTATGCGTGTCTAAAATCAAGGTGACTGGGCCGTCGTTGAGGATTTCCACTCTCATGTGAGTCTGAAATACCCCGCACTCCGTGTCGATGCCATGCAGCTTCATCCGTGTCACGAAATACTCGTAAAGGCGATTGCCTTCCTCGGCCGGGGCCGCCTCCACGAAAGAGGGGCGACGACCTTTCCGGCAATCGCCATAAAGGGTGAACTGCGAAACCACCAAAGCGCCGCCCCCCGTCTCCAGAAGGGAGCGATTCATTTTTCCGTCGTCGTCCTCGAAAATCCTCAGGTTCGCTATCTTGTCGGCCAGCCACTGAGCGTCTTCCTCGGTGTCCCCAACTCCGACGCCCAACAGTATACACAATCCTCCCTGAATCTCGCCGACAATTCTTTCTTCTCTTTTATTCTGTACTCTTTCATCGATCACAGCGACGCTGGATTTGACGACTCTTTGCACGACCGCGCGCATTTTTCGTCCCGCCTTCTTTTACCGGTTCATGAATTTTTTCTTACCTCGAGCTTTATTTTGAGCTTTGTCCTGACCCGGAGCTTTCGCGATTTATAATTTATAATTTACCGACTTACGATACACGAAACACGAAACACTTAGCCGCGGCCCACTTCCATGATCCCTCTGACTCCGTTCAATTTTCCCGTGATTTCGTAGAGATGTTCCAAATTTTTTACCCGCAGCTCTATTTTGATACGTACCAGACTGTTGTCGACGGTAGAAACCTTCATTCCGTGAATGCTTCCGTTGGCCTGCCCGATGACTTGGGCGATGTCGCGCACCAAATTTTCCCTGTCCACGGCCTCGGCTTTGATCCGGGTCGTGTAGAATTTTCCCGAGCCCGAGGACGCGCTCCAGCTCACCTGAATGACGCGCCCCATCTGAGCGTTCAAGATGTTGAGACAGTCGATCCTGTGGACGGTGATCCCCCGAACTCGCGTGGAATAGCCCACGATCGCGTCACCGGGGACGGGCTCGCAGCAGTTGGCCCTCACCACCTGAACGCCCTCGTAACCCTCCACGATGATATCCAGGTCGGGTCTTTTGGGCAGGACGTGGTGAGTGAGAAGGGATTGGAGATCGTCGGAAGGGTTGCGCTGCTGAAGGTGGGCCAGGGCCAATTTTTGAGCCACCGTGCTGGGGCCCGCCGTTCCTGAACCGATGGCCACCAGCAGGTCTTCTTTCCCCATCAGCCCCACGTCGCGCGCCACCTTGTTGAGGGAGGGAGAGAACTCGTCCATGTCGTCCGTGGCGATGCCCCGCTTCTTCAGCTCTCTTTCGAGAGATTCCCATCCGCGAACGAGTTTTTCCTCCCGGTCCGTCTTTTCGATCTGCCGGAAATAGTTGCGTATCTTGCCGCGGGTCTTGGTGCTCTTGGCGATTTTCATCCAGTCTCGGGAGGGGGTGCCCTGAGGGGAGGTGATGACCTTGACGATGTCTCCGTTCTTGAGTTCCGTACTCAGGGGAACGATGCGGTTGTTGAGCATCGCCCCCACGCAGTGGTTGCCTACCTCGGTGTGTACGGCGTAGGCAAAGTCGATGGTCGTGGCCCCTTTAGGCAGCACGAGGGCTTTGCCCTGGGGCGTGAAGACGTAAACGTCGGAGGTCAGAACGTCGCTTTTCAACAGCTCCAAAAATTCCTCCGGATCGTGCCCCTCCTGGCCGCCTTCCAGGGCCTGACGCACCCACATCAATTTCGCGTCCAGACTGTCGGCGGCCGCGCCCTTGGATTTATAAAGCCAGTGGGCGGCTATGCCGTACTCCGCCAAACGGTTCATTTCCCGGGTGCGTATCTGCACCTCCATAGGCGCTCCGAAGGCCATAACCGTGGTGTGGAGAGACTGGTACATATTGCTTTTGGGATTTGCGATGTAGTCGTCGAATTGTCCAGGGATAGGAACCCAGAGGGAATGCACGATACCCAGCACCGCGTAACACGTGGACAGGTCGTCCACCAGCACCCGTATCGCCAGGATGTCATAAATTTCGTCGAAGGAGATTTTTTTTCTCTCCATTTTTTCGTAAATACTGTAAAAATGCTTCGATCGGCCTTTGATCTTGCAGGGGATACCGTCGCTGGCAAGCCGGATCTTCAGCTTCTCTATCCCCTTCTGAATGACTTCCTCCTGCTCGGGCAGTTTTCTTCGGACTTTGCGGCGGATTTCGTTGTAAATCTCCGGCTGAAGGTATTTGAAGGCCAGGTCCTCCAGGTCCCGCTTTACTTGGTATATGCCCAAACGATGGGCGAGGGGGGCGAAAATTTCCAAAGTTTCCCTGGCGATGCGCTCTTGCTTGTCGCGCCTCAAGATGGAAAGGGTCCTCATGTTGTGCAGTCTGTCCGCCAGCTTGATCAACACCACGCGAATGTCGCGGGCCATCACGATAAACATCTTGCGGAGGTTCTCGGCCTGGTATCCCTCCAGGGACATAAAAGGAAGTTTCCCCAGCTTGGTCACGCCGTCCACCAGGGTGACCACCTCTTCCCCGAAAACGGCGGAAAGCTCGGGGGCCGTCGTCTCCGTGTCCTCCAGCACGTCGTGGAGCAGGGCGGCACAAAGGGTCGCCTGGTCGATTTGCATCCCCGCGAGGATCACCGCCACACTGACGCTGTGAACGATATAGGGATCTCCCGTGGACCTTTTCTGATGGCCGTGGGCGTTCCCCGCGTAAAGAAACGCCTTGCCCACCTGACCTATTTGAGAAGAAGAAAGATAGGTGAGCGCCTTCGCCCACAGCTCCTGCCAAGCGTTCTTTACGGACTCCGTCCTGCACTCGTCGGGCAGACGGACGAAAAACGAGTCCCTGAGGAGAGACATTTCTTTCGATTCGCTGGCGGACGAAAGTTCGCCGCTCGATGTATCTTTCGCCTCGGCAAGCTCCGACACGCCCATCACTTCCTGTCTTCGACCACGGCGTAGTCCAGAACGAATTGGACGCGTTCTTCGTTACGCCAGTAGTCGATGCGCGGGTGATAGATCCAGCCCGTCACACTGGGGGTATTCCCCAGATCGGGCGCCGCGTTGAAAGCCAGGAGCCGTACATCGTCCACAATGACGGAACAATGTTTACCGTCCCGCCCCAGGGGAACGATTTTGTTCGAGTCGTCTTTTTCTCTGTAGAAATACGGGCAGGGATTGTCGTTGCCGAAGGGGCCCAGAGCTCCCACGGCTCTCCATTCGTTCAGGCTGATATAGGAGGGAGACAGGGCCACTGCCTTGATGATCTCGTCCTCCACCTCCACCTCGGACAACAGTTCCTCCAAGGTCTTTTCCACATCCGCCCACTGGTCCGACAGGACGGAAAAGCCCGCGGCGTATCGGTGCCCTCCCCAGGCATCCAGACGCTCGGCAATGGTACTCAGTATCCCCACGGCGTCGGCTCCGGTGGGAACGCGCAAGGTCCCCCTAATCTTTCCCTTCACGGGGGCGGCCAAGACCACCGGGCTTCTTCGCATGCTGCAGATTCGGCTGGCGACGCCGCTCAAAACTCCCACCGGCCATTCGGCATCGAACAGAACGTGCCGCTCGTCGCTTTCGAATTCGCAGATCGCGTTCGCGATGCGCTCCGAGATCATTTGCCGTTTCTTGTTGGCCTTTACCAGATCGTTGACGTAGGTGTAAAGCTCTCCGATCCCCAAGAGTACCCTGACAGAGGTATCCGCGCAACCGATTCGGCCCGGGGCGTTCAAACAGGGGATGATGCGCATGGACAACTGCTCCTCCGAAAGGGTCCGCTGGGTGATCCCCAATTTCTCGAACAAGGCGGAGAGTCCCCTCCTGGGGTTGGTACGCATCAAGCCCAGCCCCCTTTGAACGATTACCCGATTCAGCACGTTGAGAGGCATACAGTCGGAGACCGTCGCCAAGGCCACCAGGTCCAGCGCGTACTTCAGCCACGTTCGGGATACGATTTCTTCTTTCCAGGCCCAGCTCCACAGCACGGCCGTCGCGCAAAGTTTTTTCGCCATATCGTTGCCGTCGATGCAGGGATTGACCGTCAAAGGAAAGAACGGGGCGGAGGCGCTCAGCGAATGGTGGTCGAAGACGAACACCTCCAGGCCCTTCCGCTCCAGCTCCCGCAGAAGCCCCACGTCATTGGTGCCGCAGTCCACCACCACCAGCGTGTTGCAGCCGCTTTCGGTCAATCGCTCCAGCACGGAGGCGTGTAGTCCGTAGCCCTGCATGTCGCGCCGGGGAATGAAATAGCGTACGCCCAAAGCCTTGTGGCGAAATATTTCCATGGCCAGCACCGTTGCGGAGACGCCATCGGTGTCGTAGTCTCCATAGACCACAACGTTGCCGAAAGAACATTTGGACCGCCATTTTTTTGCGGCCTCGGAACTGCCCGCGCCCAAGTTCAAGGTTTCCATCAAGGCATCGAATTCGGGCTTCAGCCACGCCTGGGCGTCCTCCACGTCCGAACATCTGTTCTGGTGACACATCTCCAGAACGGCCGCGGTAAGTTCCGAACAGGACAATCGCTTAGCGAGATCCCTCGTGGGCTTCCCTATTTCATAAAGTTTCAGATTCGAACTCGAACATGTCGACAGCAAAGCATTTGATCCCTCTTCGCGCTGATTTTTATTTCCCGCTGAATTTTATCTGTTGAATCTTATGGCCAATCAACAGACTTCCTGTATTTTTATTGCATATTTCATTTCATGTTTCATTTCATATTTTTATGCCGGCTTTTTATCCCGGCATTCTCGTTTATAGTGAATTAAGATAAAAAGCCTAAAGTTAGAATAGCTAAAAAACAAGTCAATTGCTCTATTTAGCGCGTACAAATTTAACATTTTTTAAGTTAAACGACTATACCGCCGTTCCTCCGCTGTCTGAAATACTCTATCAGCAGCTCCGAACACAGGTCCTCCAGGACGCCGCCCCGGACTCCGCACCTGTGGTTGAGGCGAGTGTCGGCGAGAATATTGTACAAAGATCCCCCCGCTCCCGCCTTGGGATCCCGAGCGCCGAAAATCACGTTCTCCACCCGGGCGTTCACGCAAGCCCCCGCGCACATGGGACAGGGCTCCAAGGTCACATAAAGGTCACAGCTTTTTAGATTCCAGCTTCCCATGAGTTCCGCGGCCTTTCGGATCACTTGGATCTCCGCGTGGGAGGTGGGGTCTATCGTCTTTACGTTGGCGGCCCTCGCCAAAATCTCGCCGTCTTTGACCAACACCGCACCCACAGGAACATCTCCGCGCGCCAACGCCATTCTTGCCGCCAAAATCGCCTGGGACATGAAATACGCTTCATTCATGCCAATTTTCCCGATGCTTTTACGCGTCTATTTCCCCCATCATGGCCGCCACGGTCTCCACCTGCTCCATTCCCTGCACGTCCGACCGGAGCAGCGGCAGGCGCAGGATTTTTTTCGCTCCGAAACGCCGCTGGATGTCCTGAAGGTATTCTTCCTGAGAGGCCAAGCGGAGGGCAAAATAATCGCCCGCCTCCGGTGGAATGACCCGGTTGACGACGATACCCCCTATGGGAATCCCGAATTTTTCCAGAAGCGCGATCGCCCGTTCCGTCTCGAGAATCGGCATCCGCTCGGCGTTCAGGACGAAAAAAAACGCGGAACTCTCGGGGTTCGTCAGGTATTTTCTGCTCTTCTCGAATCGCTTCTGCCTACGGGTCAAGGCCTCCACCACGGGGTCCTCCGCAGCGCGGCGCATCATGTCTTTTTCGAATTTCCCCACCATTTTAAAGAGCTCCAGGGACTTTTGGCGTTTGGCGATGAGGCTTTCGATCCAGGTGCCCAAAATTTCTGGAAGAGAAAGCAGCCTCAAGGTATGGCCCGTGGGCGCCGTATCGAAAACAATGGCGTCGTAAGGGTTTCCCAGCCCGTCCATCAGCTCCACAAACTTGTCGAAGGTGGCAGCTTCCTCGGAACCCGGCGACAAGTAGGCGATCTCCATCTGACGCTTGATCTCTTCCACGATGGCCGGGCTCACGATAGCGAGCATTTTATCCTGTATCTCTCCGATGTAGCGTTTGGCCTCCTCGGCCGCGTCGATCTCTATCCCCCAAAGGTTTTCGCGGATCGGCAGAACTTTATCGCTCAACGCCACCCCCACGATATCGGAAAGGGAATGAGCGGGGTCCGTGGACACAAGAAGGGTCTTTCGCCCCTCCTTCGCCAGCCGGACGGCGTAGGCGGCGGAACACGTCGTCTTGCCCGTGCCTCCTTTGCCCCCGAAAAAAATGAAAGGCGGCCTTCGGTTATTTTTTTGATTTTCCATCGTCGTCTTCATCGTCGTCGTCGTCTTTTCTGCCATTTTTTCCGTCATTCTTTCACCGTCATCTTCCCTTTGGAAACTCGCTTTGGAAACTCGCTCAAAAATTTACCCAGCAATTCACTCAAAAAATCCCTCAAAAACTTTAAAATAGTCCTTTTCGCGCCGTTGTCGCAGATTCTACGTAAAATCATACTGCGCCGCTTTTTCCGCGACGACCGATTGTCGGTTCATTATACGCCTTTGCCAGGGGAGCATCTCTTCCGTCAGGTAGGGCAAAAGCTCCAGAGTGTAGTAGGAGATCGGGTTGGGCAGCCCCAGGTAGTCTCCAAAAAGCAGCAGCATGACGTTGTCGTTGGTGTCCCAGGCTTCTTTGCGGATGGCCGCGATACGTTTGTCTAAAAACGTGCCGAAGACGAACCACCAAAAGAACTCCCCCACGGCACTCAATTTTTCCTTCAGTTTTTCCCTCAGTTTTTTACTCGAACTTCCAGTCAAATTTTCGGTTATATTTTCAATCGGTTTTTCTTCCGGACTTTCCACCATTGACCGCACCTCGCTTTCGCAATCATTTCTCAATCATTTTGCAACTATTTCTCAACCATGACCATCCCGCGTTACTTCGGGCCGTTTGCCGCGAAAGAACACAGGCCGGCGGCGGAACAGGAGGGGCATAGAGGCTTGTGGGCCTTGCAAACGGAACGGCCGTGTTCGATGATATTCACATGTCCGCCCAAGTAGCGGGCGGGGTCCACCTCTCGCTCCAGCAGCGCGCAGATGTCCTCGGGCGGCGTCCCTTGGGGAACGAAGCCCACTCTTTGACAGACTCTGGCGATGTGAGTATCCACGGGAAAGGCGGAGAGCCCCATGTCGAAAAGCAACACGCAAGCCGCCGTTTTTTCCCCCACGCCGGGCAGGGACAAAAGGTATTTCCGCGCCTCGTCCCGACCGCGCCGGGCAAGAGACGCGATAGAATAACGGCCGAAGTCCCTCTGAACGACGTTCAAAATCTCCAGAATACGTTTCCCTTTGGTGGGGGCGAGACCCGCCGGTCGTATGGCGTCCTCCACGGCTTCATAGCCCGCGGCTGCCACCTCCTCCCAGGCGGGATACCGTTCTTTCAGGCGGGCGAAGGCCGCGTCCCGGTTTCGGTCGTTGGTGTGCTGCGACAGCACGGTGAGAATCAGCCCATCCAAGGGCTCCGGATGGGCCAAGTCGGGAGGGTTCCCTTCATGATGCCAGCGCGCCTCCAAAAGGTCCAAAAACTCGGCGATCCGCCGCGCCAGCGTTTTCGAATCGAGGGCAGGCCGGGTCATGGCATGGAGATCCACCCTTCTTCGTCGGAAGGATTTTTGCCCAGCGGGTCTTTGTCGGAGTCTCCCGACAGCTCCTTGCGCAGGCGGGCGCCGTCTTCCATGAGCTTTCTCAGGCGGGCCTTCACTTTGCCATGTACGGAATCTTTGGGGAACGTGCCGTCTTTTTTCTCCTTGCCCGCACGAACCCCCGTCAGCACCTCGATGCCCTCGTCGATGGTGGACACCGCCCAGATGGAGAATTTTCCGTCACGGACGGCGTCCACTACGTCGTGGCCCAGCATGAGGTGTTTCACGTTCTGCTTGGGGATCATCACTCCCTGGTAGCTCGAGTCGGAAAGCCCCCGGATCTTGCAGCACTCGAAAAAGCCCTCTATCTTTTCATTGACCCCCCCAATCGGCTGCACGTTGCCGAACTGGTCCACGGAGCCCGTGACGGCGATACTCTGCTTCAGGGGCAGCCTCGAAAGAGCCGAGAGCAGACAGTACAGCTCCGTGGAGGATGCGCTGTCGCCTTCCACTCCCCCGTAGTTCTGCTCGAAGGTCAGCCGTGCGGACAGCGAAAGGGGCATGTCCTGGGCGTACATGCGCCCCAGATAACTAGAAAGGATCATCAATCCCTTGTTGTGTATGGGGCCCGTCATCTTGACCTCCCGTTCGATGTTGACGACCCCCTCCTGTCCCATGTAAACGTTGGCCGTGATCCGCGAAGGGTGCCCGAACCGATAGTCCGTGAGGTCAATGACGGACAGTCCGTTGATCTGCCCTACCGCCTCGCCCTCGGTGTCCACGCGGATGAGGCCGGTGGTGAAGGCGCGCGTCAGTTTGTCCTGATAAAGTCCGGATCGGTATTTTTTGTGGTGAATGGCTTTTTGGACGTGGTTCGGTGTGACCCGCGCCATTTTTTCTGTTTTTGCCCAGGCGTGAGATTCCACGATCAGTTCCCGAATGCGCCCCACCTCGATGGACAAAAGCTCTTGGTCGTCGGCGGCCCGGCTCGTCCACTCCAAAACCTCGGATACCGCGGCGGCGTCGAAAGGCAGGAGTTTTTCCTCCTTGACGACACCGGCCACGAAGCAGGCCATTTCCTTTTCCGTGTTTCGATTTCTCGGCATGTCGAAATCGAAACTCGCCTTGATTTTGAAGATTTTCTGAAACTCGGGGTCGTAGTACTGCAGCAGCTCGTAAATGTAGGGCGTACCCACCATCACGATCTTCAAATCCATACGGATCGGCGTGGGCCGCAAGGAGGAGACGGGGATGGACCCATACTGTTCCCCCAAGTTCTCGATGTTGGACTCCTCGATGCGCAAAACGCGCTTGATGGCCTCCCAGGACATGAAGTTCATCAGCACTTTCTCGGCGTCCAGCACCAAAAATCCGCCGTTGGCCTTGTGAAACGCCCCGGCGACGATGCGCCGAAAGTCCGTATAAAGGTAGCCCTGCCGGCTCTCGTACTCCACCTTGCCCGCCAGGTTGTAATAGGTGGGGTTCGTCTCCCAGACGACGGGGGCCCCGGCGTCGGGATCGTTGCCGACGAAGAGATTGCCCGTGTAGCGGCTGAAGTCCACCTCGGCCGAATCGTCCCGAACCGACGTGACGAAGGCGCCGAAGTTCTCGATAATGTCCTCGGTCAATCGGTCGAACCACTTGGAAAGGATCTCGTTCGACGAAGAATCCTTCGGCGAAGGGGACCGTTTGGCGTTTCGGGAGGGCTTGGAGTCCCTAAATTTTCCCGCGTCCGCGTACTTTTCCCGAATGTCCGACAGGTAGGGGCTGATGGCGGTCCGGCAGATTTCCGCCTCCAGCTTGCTGATCTCCTCTTTCAGTTCTTTTTCCATATCCCGGATGCGCCGCAAAGACGCAAGGGTCTTTTGGGAGACCTCCTCGGAGAGGGTTTGGTAGGATTTTTGTTTTTCGTCGCTCAGGGCCTCGAACTCCTCCTGCTGGATTTCTCGAACGACGGTTTTTCCCTCTTCGTCCTGGGCCTCGATCAAAGGAATGTTCACAAATCCTTGGGGCGTCCGCTTCAAAGCAAATCCTTTTTCCGCCGACCACGTTTTGAGCTCGTCCATGATCGACCCCGCTTTTTCCTGAAACACCTTGACGAACTGAGCCTTGGCGTCCTCGTACTGACTTTTTTCAAAGGCTTTGCTGATGGTGACTTTGAGTTCGTTGATGAGTTCATCCAGAGCCGTGCAGAGGTTCTTGCCATGCCCGGCGGGAAGGGGTATCGCAAGCGGCTCGCCTGGGTTGTCGAAATTGTAGACGTAGACCCAGTCGTTAGGAGCGGAGATGTGTTTCGCCCTCTCCCGCAGACGTTCCAGTACGTAACGGGTACGTCCGTTGCCGGGGCGTCCCGTCACGAAAATGTTGTAGCCCCTGCTGGGAACCTCCAGACCGAAAGAAATGGATTCGACAGCCCGTTCTTGCCCGATGAGGCTTCCCTTGGACTCCAGCTCTTCGGTGGTTTCGAATTTCCAGTTTTTGGGATCCACGACTTTTCGTAACTTGCCGGGCGACAATTTCCATTTGTCCGTCATATCCATCACGCCTTTGTATCATATATAGTCTTTGCATTGTACCCTAGAATTCGATATTGGGCACAAAATGTAAAGGCTCAAGCTCATAAGGACGGAAGCATGAGCTAAAGAAAATACTGAATTTCAGCGTTCTCTGTACTCGCTAGCGATTGAAACACGGTTGAAACACGTTCCGTCGAACGGAAGTTCACCATCAGAATAGTGAATTTATTTATAACCTAAAATCCCGACGGAAAATGTACCTACAAATCATGTTTTATGTTAAACGCCTTAAAGATAATTTTTTGGAGAGTGTTGCTATGCTAAGGAAATTGAAGTACAATTACCAAGGGGTGATATTGACCTTCTAAATAAGTCTTACAATATGTTCAAGCTGCGTAAGTGATATCAGGAGCTTTGAAGAAATTGGCAATTACATCCTGATTCTGCTGGATTTTGACGGCGGTTTTATGCACGTTTTTTTTGAATTTCTTCAAATTGACAGAATCTCCGCATTGCTCAAGTGTTCTTTTGAGTGTTCCGTTGAAATATTCATCAGGATTCAGCTCAGGCGAATAGGACGGCAAGTAAAATACTGCAATTTTATCCTTGTTTGCGTCGAGCCATGGTTGCAAAATTGCCTTGCCGTGGTGAACTTTTAAGTTGTCCAAGATGAGAAAAACTTTTCTATCGGTTGACTTTATCAGTCGCTTCATAAAGACAAGGAGTAATTGTTGTGTCATCGTCTGATCGTAAGTCATGAAGCGCAGCTTGCCTTGATTATTGATTGCTGAAATCATGTTTACTCGAATCTTGTGGTCAGAACTCAACCTTGTTACCGGTGTTTTGCCCTTTGACGCGTATCCCACTTGTTGGTTACATTTGTTTTGCACTCCAACTTCATCACACCAGTAAATTTCAGCATTCTCAGTTTTTACGCGAGCTTTTATTGCCGGGTATGTTATTTCAAGCCACTCTTTAACTTCTTGAGGGTTTTGCTTGCGATTGTAAATAATCGGCCACTGCGGACTATATCCCCAACGCTTGGTGTAAACCGCCAGAGTAGAGCGTTTTACATTTATTGCAAAAAGCAACGCTATGAGCGCGATCAAGTTTCGCATGTCCCACAAAAAACCATCCAGTTTATGCGCATTAGGAGTACTGGTCTTAACTTCGTGCTGAATCCTTTCTTCCTGTTCCGG
>JAISLU010000092.1 GCA_031277095.1 Synergistaceae bacterium | reverse complement strand
CGCGCGGCGATTTTATCGAGCCTGTCCTGAAGGTGCCCGCCCTGCCGTAAAAGCGATAAAGACAGCAAAGCAGACTGCGCATCCCGTCTGCTGTTGCTGTTGTTCGCTTTTTTATCATGCCGATGCATTGCGCTTCCGGGCGAAGTTGCGTATGATTCCCACCGTGTAAGCTACGTATCGTACAAAGCACGCGCGGGAGTGTCGATTTTATTGTCACCAAACTTAAAGTATTACCGATTTTGTAAGCGCAGATCATCTTTCGTGCTGGATATCACTGTAAAACCATATTTCCTGGCGGTGGCCATAGTCATTTCATCCAGCCGTTTTTTGTATTGCTCAGGGGTCAAATCTTTTGTTTCTTCATAAATTTTGAGCCGGATTTCATTAACTTCCTGCTCGACATTACTTATCAAGCTCATTTTCTATCACCTCCATCGGATTGGAAATCTCAACGGCGCGATAACCATTTAAGGCATTAATGCTTCCTGTTACAAGTTTTGTTTTGCGTTTGACGATGTGTTGAAAATTCATGCTTATTATCATATCCAAGTCGTTCACCGCGGCAATCGCGATGTGCAATCCATCTGTTCTGTACTTTAAAGGGATTATGCCATCCGACACATAAATGTCAGCCAACGCGCTTGCTTCATCACTGTAGGTCAAAACGGAAATATCGTACTCGGCAATGAGGCTCATCATTTTATCACGTTTCTCCGCAGGGGCTTTTTCAAGCTCGTCAAGTACATAGGCCGACGTATAGGCGACATATTTTCCAGCGGCAATCTCTTTGAATAGTGCGATTGTGCTTTCATGGGCAAAACCTCTGTCGTCGTCAACAAAAAAATTGAAAATCGTAGTTTCCAAGTATATTTTTGATATCCTCACAGGCCCTATCCTCTCCGGCAGGAACTCCTTCATTAGGGGCATCACGCCAATATTCTCTCTATCTCTATCGAAAGGCGATGATTACCTCATTTCTTTCGCACATTATAGCGGGTTGCAAAATCATACACAAAACTTGCACTCATGAATACGTCCACGCATTCATTCAGTGGGACATGGTTTATGCATGAAATTGAAATCCGCTATAAACAATTTCACTATTGTTTCACACAGGCACTGGTACAAGTACTACAGCCAATTTATCGTCGTCTAATATGTTGTCATCCAATCTGAAAAGGCTGGGAGTCGTTCGAAGTGACATTCTCTTTTATATCTGAGGTCAACAAATAATAAATGGGGCCAGGGAACTCGTCCCCCTGCGGGGCATGGGGCAGAGCCCCAAGGGGTCTTGCCGAATCAGTTGGGGATGAAAAGGGCCCGGTATCCATAGATGATGGCGGCGGCGAAAAGGAAGCCGACAAGAGTGCGCAGGTACAAAACCCAGAGGTCGCCGCCAGGCATCTCACCCTTCTGGATTCGCACCACCACTCTGGAGACCAGAAGCGTCGCGGCGAAAGACGCCAGCGCGATCAAGGCATAAACATTGCTTTGCGGCATTTTTATGTCCCCTGCCCTTATTGTGAATGCCCGGATAGCAGGGATCTGAAATACCGTATCGTCTCCTGAAGTCCTTCGTCCAGCCTGACCTTAGGCGACCAGCCGAAGGTATTCCGCGCCGCGGTGATGTCCGGCCTCCGCTGGCGCGGATCGTCCGCGGGAAGATCCTGAAAAATGATTTTCGACCTCGACCCGGCGAGAGAGACGACTTTTTCCGCCAGCTCCAAGATCGTGAATTCTTCCGGGTTTCCGATGTTGAACGGGCCCGTGGCGTCGTCGGATTTCTCCATAGCGGCCATCAGCCCCTCCACCAAGTCCGAGACGTAACAGAAACTGCGGGTCTGGCTTCCGTCGCCGAAGATGGTGATATTTTCGTTTTTTAACGCCTGTACGATGAAATTGCTGACCACGCGCCCGTCGTTCATGGACATGTGGGGGCCGTAGGTGTTGAAAATCCGCACCACTTTAATGGGAACGGCATATTGCCGGTGAAAATCGAAAAACAACGTCTCCGCGCAGCGCTTCCCCTCGTCGTAGCAGCTTCGCACGCCTATGGGGTTGACCCGCCCCCAGTAGCTCTCTTTTTGCGGATGCTCCTCGGGATCGCCGTACACCTCGCTTGTGGATGCCTGCAATATCTTGGCCTTGACTCGAAAGGCCAGGTCCAGAAGGTTGATGGCGCCGTGGACGCTGGTCTTTACCGTCTGCACGGGGTCGAATTGGTAGTGTACCGGGCTGGCCGGACACGCGAGATTGTAGATTTCGTCCACCTCGGCGCTGTAGGGAGAGGTGATGTCGTGCCGGACACACTCGAAGTAGGGGTTCGAGAGCAAAGGAACAACGTTGGCTTTCCTGCCCGTGAAAAAATTGTCCAGACAGAGAACCTCATAGCCTTTCCTCAAAAGCGCCCCGCACAGATGCGACCCCAAAAAACCTGCACCGCCTGTTACCAGAACTTTCTTTTCGCCAGTTTTCAGCATTGTCGTCGGACCTCAAAAAGTTGTTTTATATAGCGTGAGCCGTTCATGTTCACACTGTAATTGTAGCAGAAGCGTGTATATAGTGAATTAAGATGAAAAGCCTAAAGTTGGAATAGCGAAGAAACAAGTCAATTGCCCTATTTAGCGCGTGTAAATTTAACATTTTTTAAGTTGGTCGCTTGCCGGTTCTTGCCTGCCCCTTCTTCGCGTGACAGCGGAGGAATATGGTGCGATAATGAGAATGGACAGCACAATTTTCAATTTTTTTTCAATCTTTGACTTCAATCTTTGACGGAGGTGTTTTTTATGGTTACAAAGGTAGCAATCAATGGCTTGGGGCGCATCGGACGTATTGTCCTGCGCAGCTGGGTGACGCGGGCCCCTAAGGATGTGGAAATTGTCGCCGCCAACGACCTGATCTCGGCGGAGGACATGGCTTACTATATCAAATATGACTCGACCCACGGCAAAGCTCCCTTCGAGGTGAAGGCGGAGGGCAGCAACCTGATCCTCGGCGGGAAAAAGATCCCCATGTACGCGGAAAAAGACCCCTCCCAGCTTCCCTGGAAGAACCTGGGGGTGGACATCGTCATGGAGTGTACGGGGCGCTTCACCAAAAAAGAAGAGGCCATGAAGCACGTGACGGCGGGTGCGAAACATGTCATCATCAGTGCCCCTGCCGACGGCGTCGACAGGACGATCGTTCTGGGCGTCAACGAGAAAGATTACGACCCCCAAAAGGACATTGTCGTCTCCAACGCGTCCTGCACCACCAACTCCCTCGCCGCGGTGACCAAGGTCATCCATGAAACCTTCGGCATCGAGAACCTGATGGCGACCACCATTCACGCCTACACCGCCACTCAGTACCTGGTGGACACGCCCCAGAGAGGCGGAGGCCGCAAAGGACGCGCCGCGGGGATTTCGCTGGTTCCGGCCACCACAGGCGCGGCCAAGGCGATGGTGCCCCTCTTCCCCGACCTCAAGGGAAAGATGGACATGATTTCCGTGCGCGTCCCCACCATCGACGGTTCTCTCACGGACGCCAACTACCTGCTGAAGAAGCCCGTCACCATCGAAGAACTCAACGCCGCCCTCGAAAAAGCGGCCGGCGGCCCGCTGAAAGGCATCGTGGAGTATTGCGCCGAGGAGATCGTCTCGGCCGATATCATCGGCAACCCCCACTCGGGCATCGTGGACGCCCTCTCCACAAAGGTGGTGGACGGACGCCTGGTGAAGGTTATGGTGTGGTACGACAACGAATTCGGGTACTCCAACCGGATGATCGACCTGGCGGGCTATATGGGCACGAAGTAAGTGTTTGAGTCTTAATCTTTGAGTCTTAATATCTGATCTCGATATTCAAATCAGCGGCACAAGCTCAGAGGGTGAAGTTGGCCCTCTGAGTTCGAGAGGCGGAGAAGTTTTACAAAAGTTTTACGAGATTTTCGGCGTAGGGCGCGCGGACGACGCCTTTTTCCGTGACGATGGCCGACACCAAGGGGTGGGGGGTCACGTCGAAGGCCGGGTTGTAGACGTGTACACCCTCGGGGGCCGTGGGGATGCCGCCGAAGCGGATCACCTCGGAGGGGTTCCGCTCCTCTATTTCGATGTTTCTGCCCTCGGGGGTCGCCAAGTCCAGGGTGGAAAGAGGGCAGGCCACATAAAAGGGAATGCCGTGGGCTCTCGCCAGGAGCGCGACGCCGTAAGTGCCAATCTTGTTGACCACGTCGCCGTTGGCCGCCACTCGGTCGCAGCCCACGATACAGGCGTCTATCCAGCCCTTGCTCATAACGGACGCCACCATGCCGTCGGTGATCACCGTCACGTCGACGCCGGACTCGAGAAGCTCGTAAGCCGTCAACCGGGAGCCCTGAAGGAGAGGCCGGGTTTCGTCCGCGAAAACTTTCACCCGGAGCCCTCGTTCTTTCGCTGCGTAAATGGGGGCCAGGGCCGTTCCGTACCTGCTGGCGGCCAAAACGCCGGCGTTGCAGTGGGTGAGGACCGTCATGCCGTCCCTCATGATCTCTTGCCCATGGACGCCGATCCACCGGCAGACCTCCTCGTCCTCCTGCTGAATCTTCACGGCCTCCCCCTCGACGATCTCCTGGATTTTTTCGACGGGCATGTCCCGAGAAGCCAGAATTTTTTTCTCCATCCGGTCCAGCGCCCAAGAAAGATTGACGGCCGTAGGGCGAGAGGCCGCCAAGAGGTCTTTGGCCTTTTTCATGTGTTCCCAGTACTCCTCGAACCCTTTTTTCCCGGCGTCCCGCGAGGCCGCCAGCATACCGAAGGCCGCGGCGATCCCTATCGCCGGAGCGCCCCGCACCACAAGACCTTTGATGGCGTCCCGGCACGTCTCCGCCGAGTCGATCTCCACCCACCGGGTTTCGGCCGGCAGCGCCGTCTGGTCCAAAAAGAAAATTTTTCCGCCTTTATACACCACCGGCTGAACCCTGAAGTTGCGCATTTTATTCTTCTCCTTTTTCGTCATTCTCCTTCATCGAGCGCCTCACGAATACACTTGGAAATCGTCGCCCTGCTTTTCGAACGGATCGCCTTTCGTCGAAGGGTCGCAATTCGTTCAGTTTCTTCGCGAACAGGATTGCGCAAGGTTGGTGATGTCCCAATTTCCGGCCATCGCTTCCAGTATAGCGTTTTTCCATCGGGCATGGGAATTTTCAGGAGTTCGAAATACGAAGGGTAATCGAGAAGTTTCAAAACTTCCGCGCTGAAAATATTTTCGACAACAATAACATGGCTTGCCGTCGCGGATGGCTATTCAGAGTGTGATGACTATTTCGGAACTTGGAACTCTCAAGTGCAAGAATATTTATGCTGCAAGGATTTTTCTTTCGAAAATTATTAGAAAGACGGCACTTTCAATGGTTTTACTACGGGCGACTGCCGAAAGAGCAGGTCGGGTAATTGCACGTTCCGCATCCCCGGCAGAGCCCTCCCACGCCCCACCGCCGTACCTCGGCGTTTGTGAGGGGCAGCCCGGCATAAATTCTGTGCATAACGGTGTCGAGTACGGTGATTTCCGAATGCACCGCGCAGGCCGGGACGCCCAACAGGACGACGGGGCCTTTTTTCGCCAGCATGAAATTGGAGCCGGGCAGCACCGGCGTCCACCGAAACACCACCTCCGAGGCTGCGTCCCGGATGGCCGCGGGGGTTCTATCGTCGGCGTCAACGCTCATGCCCCCTGTGCAGAAGACGACCTCCGCTCCTTGGGTCACTGCGGCCTCGATGCACCCTCGGATAGCCTCTCCATCGTCAGGCGCGATCTGGTGCCCGATCAGGGGCGCTCCGTAGAGGGCGAGTTTCTTTTCCAGCTTTCCTAAAAAGGCGTCCTTCACCTTGCCCTCCCAAATTTCGCGCCCCGTGGTCACCAACGCCGTCCGTAGGGGGAGAAAAGGGCGCAGTTCAAAGGGCCGGACCAGCCGCTGGGCGCGGCGGACGACGTTTTCTTTGACGACCAGAGGTGCCACCCGCCACGCCGCCACCGTTTCGCCCCTGAATACGGGAATTTTGTTGGCGAGGGTGGAGAAAACCCAATTTTCGTCCACATTGATCTGGTGTACCGATTCTTCATCGAAGAGCAAAAGACCGGCCGCCTCGGCAATGAGACTGCATTTCCCCTCCGAAGGCCCCGCTACCGAACACGACTCCCCCGATAGTTCCCTCAGAGCCTCGCCTACGCGAAGGGCGGCGTCATCTTCGTGTACGTCATCGCCGTCCAGCTCCAAAATCGAAAGATGCTCGCGGCCCATTCGCTTCAATAACTCCACATCGTCCCCCACCACCACGTGCCCTTTTTTGAAACGCGCCCCTTTGTAGCCGATTTCCACATCGATCAGCGTCAAATCATGGGAAAGAATCGTGCCCACAGCGTTTTCGATGGCGATTGTCCTGCTTTTCACTCCAAACATTCCCCCTAAAAACTGTGAGGTTCTATAACTTAATCCAAGATGTTATAATGCAATTATGTTGCAATTATAGCATGAGAGGGGTGAACTATTGGAGGCGGAGAAAGTGCTTCGTGAAAAGAGTATGAGGAATACTGTTCTGCGGCGAAGGGTGTTGGAGCTTCTTTCCGAGAGGCAGGAGCCGATGTCTCATTCCGAGATTCTCGATGCTCTTGCCGCTCAGGGTGAAACGCCGGATCGCGTGACGCTCTATCGGACACTCTCGGTTTTTTCCGACGTGCGCATTGTACACGAAATTCATGGGACAGACGGTGTCGCCCGATTTTGTCTGCAGGAACCTTCCCATACAGGTTGTCTTGGAAACCATCCTCATTTTCTGTGCCGCCGATGCGGGCGCATGAGCTGCCTTTCCGACCAGCCTTTGCCCTATGTCGCAGTTCCTGCCGGCACTCTCGTCGAGGGCAAACAACTGTTGGTTTTCGGCCTGTGCCCCCGATGCGCCACCGGAAAAGAGATTTAAGGGATTCTCAATTCAGGAGGAAAACAGCCATGAAAAACTTTTTGACTCTATTGCTCTGCCTTTGCGTGTTCTCGGCTCCTGCCCTGGCTGCGGAGGGCGGTAAGACGGTCACCGTGTTCGCGGCGGCGTCCATGACCGAGGCGATGAATCGGATCGTCGAAGGGTATAAAAAAATTGCCCCGGAGGTGACGGTGGTCTGCAATTTCGACTCCAGCGGCACTCTCAAAACCCAGATTCAGGCGGGCGCCGACTGCGACATCTTCATATCCGCCGGACAGAGGCAGATGGACCAGATCGACATCGCTGCCGACCCCTCCGTCAACACCGAAAAGCTGGATTTCCTGCTGCCTGGAAGCCGTTTCGACATCGTCTCCAATCAGGTGGTCTTGATCGTCCCCAAGGGGAGAAATCCCAAGGGCATCGACAGCTTTGCCGATGTCATAACCGACAAGGTCTCTCTTGTGGCGCTGGGAAATTCCGACGTTCCCGTGGGGCAGTATTCTCAGGAGATTTACACCCACCTGGGGCTGTGGGACAAACTCGGCGGGATGTCGAAAATCACCTTCGCGAGCAACGTCAAGGAAGTGCTGGTACAGGTGGCCGCCAACGCCGTCGACTGCGGAATTGTTTACGGCACCGACGCGGCCACATCGGAGGGCGTGGAGGTCGTGGCGTCCGCGCCGGAGGGGAGCCACCGGCCCATCGTCTACCCGGCCGCTATTCTCTCCAGGGCCAAAGACAAAGACGCCGCAAGGGCTTTCGTCGAATTTCTGAAGGGGGAAGAGAGTACGAACGTTTTCAGGAGCATTGGCTTCTCCATTCCGGCAAGGTAGGGATGGACTGGTTTCCTCTTTATAATTCTCTGCGCGTCGCCGGTATTTCGACTTTCATTTCCTTTTTTGTCGGAATATTTGCGGCGCACGCCATCGCCAAAGCGCCTCGGATCGTGAAGGGCGTCCTGGATTGCGTGTTGACTCTGCCCCTGGTTCTGCCTCCAACCGTCGTGGGTTTTTTCCTGCTCAAGGTGATAGGGCCTCTTGGACCTGTGGGGTCGAGGGTTTTGGAATTGTGGGGATTTCGAATGACGATGGCCTGGTACTCCGCCATCTTCGCCGGGACGGTCGTCGCGTTGCCCCTCATGTACCGCACCGCCCGCGGGGCGTTCGAGACCTTCGACGTCACTCTCCTGTACGCGGGGCAGACTTTGGGGCTTTCCGACACCTTTCTTTTCTGGAGGGTGATTCTGCCGAACTGTAGGCAGGGCATTCTCGCGGGAACGGTTTTGTCCTTCGCCCGGGCCCTGGGGGAGTACGGCGCCACGACGATGGTGGCGGGTTACATCCCCGGCAGGACGGCCATGATCTCCACCACCGTCTATCAGCTCTGGCGCGAGGGCAACGACGCCCTGGCGTACAAATGGGTGGGGATCAATCTCGCCATCTCCTTTGGCGTTCTCGTGTCCATGAACATGCTGGAAAATCGCTACACCCGCCCCCGAAAGTCCTCAGCGCCGATTTTTTCGGAGCCGAAACGTTTTTCGGAGCCGAAACGGGAGCTTTGACATGTCCATTCACGTGGACATCAGGAAATTTTTCGATGGCTTCACCCTCGACGTCGCCTTCGAGGCGGGCAGCGAGGTCGTCGGCCTGTTGGGGGCTTCGGGCTGCGGAAAGAGCATGACTCTGAAATGTATCGCCGGAATCCTGCGTCCCGACGAGGGGCATATCGCCGTCAACGGAATCACGCTGTTCGACTCGGAAAAAGGGATCGACCTTTCGCCGCAAAAACGCCGGGCGGGTCTGCTGTTTCAGAACTACGCCCTTTTTCCCAACATGACCGTGGAGCAGAACATCATGACGGTTTTGAAGTCCGGGGGAGGGTATTCTTCAGGCAGAGGGCGCGGCAGAAGGGACGCTTTGGAGCGGGGGTTGCGGCTCGTGGAGAGATTTCATCTGAAGGGGCTGGAGCGCCATTATCCCGCCCAGCTCTCCGGGGGGCAGCAGCAGCGCACGGCACTCGCCCGGATCATGGCGGGCAATCCGGCGATCCTCATGCTCGACGAGCCTCTCTCCGCCCTGGACAGCTACCTCCGCTGGCAACTGGAGGGAGAGTTCCTGCAAATGCTCGAAGAATTCGAGGGGACTACGCTCTACGTCTCCCACAATCGGGACGAAGTGTACCGGCTCTGCAAAAAAGTGTGCGTACTGCACCTCGGCCGCAGCGAAGGAGAGCGTCCCGGCGGTGTCCGTACCGTCAGGGAGCTGTTCGAGTCCCCGAATACCCTTGCCTCTTCGATCCTCTCGGGGTGCAAAAACTACTCCCGCGCGGAGAAGATCACCCCGCGCACGGTCTACGCCGCAGATTGGGGCGTAAAGCTCGATTGCAGCGCGCCCTGGAACGACACGTCCCCGGACGACATCGCTTACGTCGGGGTCCGCGCTCATCACGTCATTGTCCGCCCGGCTTTCGGGGAACAGGGCGAAGGGGCAAACGTCTTTCCCTGCCGCGTGCTGCGGGTGATTCAGGACGTTTTTTCGACTATCGTCAACGTTCAACCTTTAAGCGCGCAACCATTAAGCGCGGAGGGCGGCGAATTTTCCCTCATCCGGACGGAACTTCCGAAGCAGGAGGGGCAATTCCGGGAGGGCGACATCGTTTCGGCCGAAATCAAGCCCGAGAACGTCATGCTCTTGAAAAGTTCCTAAAATTTCACGTTCATACCTGATCTGGACCTTTCGCGCATTCCCGTGCCCGACCGGTCATGATTTCCAGTCCGTGTTCCAGAGACGGCAGCACGCACTCCAAATTCTCCTGGGCCGCCCTGGGACTGCCGGGCAGATTGATTATGAGAGTTCGCCCCCGCAGGACCGACACGGCGCGGCTCAGCATAGCTCGCCTTGTTTTCGTCATACTGCAGGCCCGCATGGCCTCGGGAATTCCCGGCACCTGCCGCTCGGCGATATCCAAAGTCGCCTCTGGCGTCCAGTCACGGGGAGAAAAACCGGTGCCTCCGGTGGTCACGATCAAGTCCGCCTCGTTTTTGTCGCATATCTCGGCAAGCCGCTCCGCAAGCCGCGCGCGCTCGTCAGGAAAAATCTCGCGCAGCGCGACGGAGTATCCTGCCTCAGTCAGCATCGCCTGCACGAGAGGGCCACTCTTGTCCTCCCGCTCACCGGAAAAACCTCTGTCGCTGACCGTGACAACCGCCGCTCTAAACAATTTCGATCACATCTCCTTTTATAGCGCCTCTTTTATATTCGCCTTTTCAGCTTCTTCAGCCTGGCGATCAGCCCCACCGCGCCCTCGCAGGTTACATCTCACCGAAACGAAGGAGCCCGGGCGTTATCTTTTCGCCGATCAGAAGTTCCATTCGATTTTTGAGCGCAGAGGCGACGCTAAATCTCTGTTCCACCGCCTGAAGAGAGCCTAACTTTTTGGTCCGCTGGCTCCGGAAGCGCTCTTCCAAGGACACGACACGATCTTCTTCCGTCATTTTATCGGCGAGGTAGAGCACCGTAACCTCGCTGATTTTCATTCGCTCCGCCTCATCGGGCAGCATGTGCTGCCGCACGATTTCAGCCAGCCGGGGTTGTCCCGCCTCCGCCAGTGTCCGCGCTCCCGCCAGGGCGTGATGAGGCTCTGTGCGCCGAATGTCGTGGAGCGACGCGGCCAACTCCAGCTCCGGCAAATTCAGCCCGCAGTTTCCACGAGCGTTGAGCAGCGCACCAAGAGTCGTTGCAAAATCTGCTGTCGCTTTCATATGGCGCCTTATTCGCTCCGGAATCGCGCCGCCCTCCGGCAGTTCACCAGCCAGCAGACGCGACAGAGTATAGTCGGCGGGAGTGTCCACATCGATCAGCACACCGAGATCCGGGACTTCGACGTACTCCGTCCCGCAAGCGGCAAGTGCCTCGCGTAAAGTGCCCTCCGGGTGGTCAAGAATCTCCGGAACGACGAAGGAACTCAGAAGCACCGGATGACCAGGCGATCCAAAATGCGTGGGGACGACGGCCCGCGCGTCGCTCTTCAGCAGACGCAGAAGTGTTTCGCGCGTGAAAAGCGGCACGTCGGCCGGAGTGAAGAAAATGCGATCGGCCCTATGCCGCGCTTCCGCCAGGCCGAGGCTCGCGGAGACGAACATCGACGTCGAAGCGTAAGAGGCGTTATGGACGTATTCAATACCCGGTCCAAGCACGGCCTCCAGTCGCTTGGCCTCCCTCCCCGTCACGACCACGACGCTCTCCGCTCCCGCCGAACGCAGGGTCGAGACGACTGTCTCCGCGACCGTGCTGCCGCGAAACGGCAGCAATGGCTTGAACTCTCCCATTCGAGACGACCGGCCTGCTGCGACGACGACAGCCACGATTGTCTTCACATTCATCGGTTTCGCCACCTGTTATTCCGTCTATATTCCTTTTTTTGATCTTATGGATATAATTTGATACACAATTTGATACATAATTTGATACACAATCTCCACACTGCTTTACAGGGCTTCGATCAGAACTTCCATTTTTCCGCCGCAGGCCATACCGTCCTCTTCCGCTGTATCCTCCATATCCACGGTCTTCAGACGATATCCACCCTCCAAAATGACCTGTCTCGCGTCCCTCGCCACGTCCGCCTCGGCGCAGCCGCCGCCGATGCTGCCGACAGTTCTTCCGTCGCAAAAAACAGCCATTTTCGCACCCGCTTCCCGAGGCGTAGAGCCCTGGGTGGTCACAACAGTCACCACCGCTACCCGTTCATCCATCGTGCTTGCGAGCAGTTCCATCAATTCCATATCGGCGTGGCATTCTCGTTTTCGTGAGACGCTCCTCTGCTTTTCCTGCACGATTTCCGCCATAACGGACAGGGCGATTTCCTCGGGACTCACCGCCCCGATATCGAGCCCAATTGGGGCGTGCAGCCGCTCGATGCGCTCCGGTGGAAGACCCTCTTCTTTCATTTGCCGTCCCACGAGAGCGACACGGCGGCGTGAACCGATCATTCCCACGTATAAAGGGCAAATTCGGCTCGATAGAACGCTCCGCAGACATTCTATGTCGTGTCTGTGCCCTCTGGTCATGATCGCCACGTAGTCTCCGGCCTGAAACGTCAGTGATTGGGATATCTTCTCGAAACTTTCGCAAATCACCTCGCTTGCGTCGGGGAATCGCCTTCTATTGGCAAAAGAGGGTCTGTCGTCGAAGACGGTTACTTTGAACTTCAGGACATGCGCCATTTGAGACAAAGGAACAGCGATATGACCTCCGCCGAAAACAATCAAACGTCGGGAAGGGAGAAAATGTTCCACAACCGTAACTTCACCCTTATCTTCTCCTTTATCTTCTCCTTTATCCTCCTGGATGCGCAAAGATCGGGTGTACAAAGAATGGTCGTTTTCCCATTTGTCCATCCACTGGGCGACGGATGTCCCCGTGTATAAAACTTTTTCCAGGCCGGAAGATTTCATGACCGTAACCAGAACCGTGTTTTTATTCTCCTTCAAATTCTGCAGCAGATCACAGTATATGTTCATGAGACACCCGCCTATGAATGAACGCTACCGCGCTTCGATGGGAATTCCGTCCACCGCCTGGGCCAAACGCCGGTAGGCCGCCAGGCGGTCCATCGCGTCCTGCTCGCACTTGGCGAAAAGCTCCTGAGCCACCCCGGGGAACTGACGGAGCAGGGCCGAGTAACGCACCTCGCTTTTCAAAAACTCCTGGAAATTCGCCTTCGGGGGCTTCGAGTCCAGAATGAAGGGGTTCTTTCCCTGCCCCTTCAAGAGGGGGTTGTAGCGGTACAGGCCCCAGTAACCGGCCTCCACGGCGCGTTTTTCTTGCTCCTGAGACCTGCCCATCCCCCCGGCGAGCCCGTGGTTGATGCAGGGGCAATACGCGATGACGATGGACACGCCAGGATACGCCTCGGCCTCGACAAAGGCTTTCAGCGTCTGACTTCTGTCCGCGCCCATGGCGACCTGGGCCACATAGATGTTCCCGTAGGGAATCATCATCATACCCAAGTCTTTCTTGCATGTCCTCTTGCCGCCGGCCGAGAAGCCCGCTATGGCTGCGGCGGGCGTGGCCTTGGAGGACTGTCCTCCCGTGTTGGAATAGACCTCCGTGTCCAAGATGAGAATGTTGATGTCCTCGCCGGACGCCGCAACGTGGTCCAGCCCCCCGTACCCGATGTCGTAGGCCCAGCCGTCTCCGCCGACGATCCACTGGGCCTTGCGGACGAAGAAATCCCGCCGGTCGTAAATTTCGCCCAGCAGCGGGTCGGCCCCCTTGTGGAGGCTCAAGGCCGCCGCCAGACGCGAGGCCCGCTCCCGGGTTCCGGAGTTTTCCTCCCGGCGTTGGTACCAGTCCGCCATCGCCTCCCGAAGGTCGGGGGGCAATTCCCTTCCCTTATGTCCTTCAGATCCTTTCGCAAGAGCCTCCGCGACTTTGTCCGCCACGAGACCGCGGAGCTGGGTCGCGCCCACGTGGATTCCGAACCCGTACTCCCCGCAGTCCTCGAACAGCGAGTACGCGAAGGCCGGGCCGTGTCCCTCGGCGTTTTTCGTGTAAGGGATGGCCGGGCAGCTCCCGCCCCATACGGTGCTGCAGCCGGATGGATTCTGGATGTACATTCGGTCGCCGAAAAGCTGGGTCAGGAGCTTCACGTAGGGGGTCTCGCCGCACCCGGCGCAGGCCCCGCTGAATTCCAGCAGAGGCTGCGCGAACTGGCTTCCCTTGACGGTGCGGAGCTGCTCCTCCGGAACGGGTTTGTAGGAAATGTTCGAGACCGCGAAATCCCAAAGCTCCGCTGCCTTGGGAAGCTGAGGGGCGAGGGGCCGCATCTCGATGGCCTTTTCCCCGCGCGGCCCGCGGTCGGCGGGGCAGACGTCGACGCAGTTGCCGCACCCGGTGCAGTCGAGGGGGGAAACGGCCAGGTGGAACTGCCTGCCGCCCTCCCTGAAGACTCCCGCCGCTGGTCTCGTCTGAAATCCCTCCGGGGCGCCGGCCAGCTCTCCCGGGTCCGCCAAAAGGGGGCGGAGTACGGCGTGGGGACAGACGAAAGAACATTGGTTGCACTGAATGCAGTGTTCGGGCTTCCATAGGGGAGTGAACACCGCGATGCCCCGTTTCTCGAAAGCGCTCGTCCCGAGGGGAAACGTCCCGTCCTCGCAGCCTTTCATGACGCTTACAGGCAGACGGTCCCCCTCCTGGCGGTTGACAGGTTCCACAAATTTCGTAATGAAATCCGGGACGGAAGAGATTTTGCCCGCATCTGCCCGGGCCAAGGCTACCTCTTTCTGATCTTCTTCTTTCTGATTTTCCTCTTTCCATTCTTCCGGGACCGGGACGGCCGTCACGTCGGAGATACCCCGGTCGATGGCCGCGAAATTCATGTCGAGTACCCTTTGGCCCTGTTTGCCGTAAGACTCGACGACGGCTTCTTTCAGGTACTTCACCGCTTCGTCGAGGGAGATAATGGCGAGGTCAGCCCCCTGAGCAATGATTTTAAAGAACGCCGCCTGCATGATCATATTGATGCGGCTCCCGAGTTCCAGTTCCTGCGCGATCTTGACGGCGTCAATGACGTAGAAAGCGATTCCGTTGCGGGCGATAAAACGCTTCATGTCCCCAGGCAGGTTTTTCTCGATCTCCTCGGGGGTCCACTGGGCGTTCAGGAGGAAGCGTCCCCCCGGCTTCAGGCTGCCGAGAAGGTCGTACTTGCCGATGTAGGCCGGGTTGTGACACGCCACGAAGTCCGCCTTGTGGATGTAATAAGAAGACTTGATGGGCATCTTCCCGAAACGCAGGTGGGAGATGGTGATGCCGCCCGATTTTTTGGAGTCGTAGGCGAAATACGCCTGAGCATAGAGGTCTGTGTGATCTCCGATGATTTTGATGGCGCTTTTGTTGGCGCCCACCGTGCCGTCGGAGCCGAGCCCCCAGAATTTGCAGGCCGTGGTTCCGGGGGGCGCGGGGTCGAAGTCCTCTCTGGAGCGGGGAAGGGAGGTCATCGTGACGTCGTCGTCGATACTGACGGTAAAGCCGTTTTTAGGCGAGTCCAGGGCAAGGTTCTCGTAAACGGCCAAAATATCGGACGGGCTGAAATTTTTGGCTCCTATGCCGTAGCGCCCTCCCACGACGAGGGGCAGGGCGAAAAACCCTGCCCTTTTTCCCCCGGCTGCGCCAGACACGGCCAGGTCGTAAAGCGCGTTACGCACGTCCATATAGAGCGGTTCGCCCGCTGCGCCCGGCTCCTTGGTGCGGTCGAGGACGGCGATTTTTTCCACCGTTCGCGGCAGGGCCTCGATCAAACGGTCGGGGCAGAAAGGCCGGTAAACGTGAACGTTGATCAGCCCGACTTTTTCGCCCCGGGCGTTCATCCAGTCCACCGTTTCCTCGATGGCCGTGCAGGCCGATCCCATGGCGACAACAACCCGCGTCGCGTCCGGGGTTCCGTAGTAGTTGAAAAACGCATAGGGCTGACGCCCATTTTTTTCGTCATTTTCCTCATCATTTTCCCCATCATTTTTCCTGCCGCCGCGCCCGGTCAGGGCGTTGACGTCCGCCAGGCAGTGGTCGAGGATCGCGGGCAGAGCCTGATACCAGGGATTGACCGCCTCTCTCATCTGGAAGAACACGTCGGGGTTCTGGGTCATGCCCCGGTGTACGGGGCGGTCGGGGCTCAGGGCGCGGTCTCGGAAGGCCTTGACGGCGTTCCAGTCCAAAAGTTTCCCCAGCTCTTCGTACTCCAGCACCTGGATTTTCTGAACCTCGTGGGATGTGCGGAACCCGTCGAAGAAGTGCAGAAAAGGCACACGGGACCGGATAGCGGCCAAATGGGCGACGGCGGCCAGGTTCATGGCATCCTGGACGTTGCTGGAGGCCAAAATTGCGAAGCCGGTCTGCCGCGTGGCCATGACGTCCTGGTGGTCGCCGAAAACGCTCCAGGCGTTGTTGGCCAGGGCGCGGGCGCTGACGTGAAACACGGCCGGCAGCAGCTCCCCCGCGATGCGGTACATGTTGGGAACCATCAACAAAAGCCCTTGGGCCGACGTGTAGGTGGTTGTCAGGGACCCCCCCTGCAAAGACCCGTGGACGGCACCGGCCGCGCCGCCCTCCGACTGCATTTCGACCACCCGCACCGTCCGGCCGAACAGGTTTTTTCTGCCGTTCGCCGCCCACTCGTCCACCTGCTCTGCCATGGGAGAGGACGGCGTGATGGGAAAGATCGCCGCCACTTCGCTGAAAGCGTAGGAAACATAAGCCGCAGCCGTGTTTCCGTCCATCGTCTGCATTCTGCGCCCGGTCATGCCTCCACCCTCCAGGTTTCATAAGTTCCGGTGAGCCGGTCCGCCCGGCGCCCGGCGTCAGGCCCTCGGCCGGCGTATCCCCCTCTGGTCATCCGTGTCAATGATTTCGCCCCCCTGATTTTGTTCATTTCTTGAACTGAAATATTTGTTCATTTCATTAGACATAATCTGTCTAATAAAGATTTAGAGAGATCGAGAAAATTTTAGTTTTATTCGGCCGTATTGCAGATGCGAGGTCTAATTCTGGCCGGCTCCCTTGTCGTCAGCGAGGGAACTGTCTACTACCCTGGAAACATGGGCGAGGTGTTCGAGCATAGTCTGCGCCGCTTTCGCGGAGCTATTTTGCAGAAGAGCATCGATGATCTCGTTGTGGTCTTTGATCGACTGAACACAGAGATTTTTCTGAAACGCCATAAAGACAAACTTCTCGTAACTGAACTGGATCGATCTGAGCGCGATGAGCAAGAGCTCGTTGCCCGTTATTTTGGCAAGAGTCGAGTGAAATTCGAAGTCGTAAAAAGTGAGCGCGGCGTTGGAAGAACTGTGTTTTTCCATTTGACGCACGATTTCGCGCAACCCCTCCGCATCGGCGGCGGTGGCCTTCAGTGCCGCGCGGGACGCGATGCCCACCTCGAGAATCTGCCGAAATTCCATGATATGGACGGGATCGGTGTACTGGGCGATGACGTCGAAATTCATCGTATTCCTCATATCCGCTGCGTCGTTGACGAACGTACCGTTTCGTGTCCGCGTGATAAGGTTCATTGCCTCCAGCGGCGCGTAGGCCTCACGCAGTGTGCTGCGCCCTATGTCCAATCGCTTGCAGAGGTCGTTCTCGTTCGGAAACACGTACCCGCTCGGCAAAGTCCCGCTCAGGATAGCATCCCTCAGTTTGATGAACAGTTCCTCAGACAACCGCGAGCGATTGCTGAGACTTATTTCGCTGAAAACATCAGGCGGAGAAACCACCTGCATAATATCTTCCGTTACTCTTCCGCCGTCCTGCATCTTTTAAAGCCCTCCCTAGGATTGCCCCTAGATTATTCTATAGATACGAAAATTTCAACTACAATCAGAAAACGAAATATAAAAAATTAAAATCAAAATCTTGTTACTTGACTTTATCCAATCTGAACGATTATACTGGATTCTATCATCAGACAACATACAAGAGAATATCGATGGGGGTGGAGCCGTATGAAACTTCGCAGTTCTACGAATTTGCGTAAAGTTGAAAGCGGTGAGGCACGTTCATTGCTCAAGTCCATGGGTTATTCCGACAGTGAGCTGGAGGGGCGCCCGCTGATCGGGATCGCGAACTCCTGGAGTACCCTCGTAGCGGGACACTCGAATTTGAGGGAGCTGGCGCGCTTCGTGGAAAGGGGAATCTACAGCGGAGGGGGGACTGCAGTAGAATTCGGCGTTATTTCCGCCTGCGACGGAATCGCCAACGGACATGAGGGTATGAAATATATTCTGCCCTCGCGGGAAATCATCTGTAACTCTATCGAGATCGAAGCACAGGCTCATAAGCTGGACGGGCTCGTTCTTCTCGGTTCGTGCGACAAAATCGTTCCCGCGATGCTCATGGCCGCAGTGCGATTGGACATTCCGTGCATCGTCCTTGGGGGAGGGCCGATGACCGGCGGCGACGCCTTCGACGGACGGAAGATGGACGCCACGTCCAACGACGAGGCTCTTGGGATGCTGAAGGCCGGCCGAATCGACGAAGAGACTGTACTGAAAGTGGAAAATGTAAGTTGTCCGACCTGCGGGTCCTGTGCGTTTTTAGGGACCGCCAACACGATGGGGTGTGTGACGGAGGCTCTAGGTATGAGCCTGACCGGCAGCGCCCTGGTCCCGGCGGTCTGGACGAAGCGCAGGCAAATTGCTTACGAGTCGGGAGTGAAGATTTGTCACCTCGTTCAGCGCGATCTGCGCCCGAGGGCCATCGTCACCCGCGAGTCCATCCGCAACGCAATCAGGGTTACCCAGGCGATAAGCGGTTCGACCAACGCCGTTTTGCACCTGAGCGCCATTGCGCACGAGGCGGAACTCGATATGGAAGTCGTCGAAGAGTTTGGCCGGCTTGGAGCCGACACACCTCAGGTCGCCAAAGTGAACCCGGCGGCAAAGTGGGACATGGAAGACTTTCACCGGGCGGGCGGAGTACCGAAGGTCATGCTCGAACTGGGAGATCTGCTCGACACGTCCGTTCTCACCTGTATGGGTGCGACCCTGGCTGAAAACCTCAAAAACTATCGATTTCTTCACGAGCCCAACCCGGAAGTCATAAAAACGAGAGACTCCCCTTTCAGCCCGACGGGGGGTATCGCCGTACTCCGGGGCAATCTGGCGCCGGACACCGGGATCACGAAACCGGGCGCCTTCGCGCCGCACCTGAGGGTGTTCTCCGGTCCCGCCCGGGTTTTCGACTGCGAAGAAGATGCGAACGAGGCCATTCTTGCCGGAAAAATCCAGTCCGGCGATGTCGTGGTCATCCGCTACGAAGGGCCGAAAGGCGGTCCCGGCATGAGAGAGATGTACAGAGCAATGAAATACCTCTATGGACGCGGACTCGGCGAAACCACGGCCCTCATCACGGATGGACGGTTTTCAGGGACGAACAACGGTTGTTTCGTCGGACATATTTCACCCGAGGCTGCGGACGGGGGGCCAATCGCTCTCGTCGAGGATGGGGACCTCATTCAGATCGACGTTCCCGCTGGCTCAATATCCTTCGCCGTGAGCGAAGAGGAACTGCGGAGGCGCAGAGAACACTGGACCCCACCCTCGAAGGAAATTCCCCGCGGGTACCTGCGCGTCTATGCGCGCCTCGCGTCCTCAGCGGACAAGGGCGCGGTCATCTTATAGCCAGTTATATAGCAAGTTATGAGGAGGCGATAAAAGCATGGGCATAGCACTCTCGATAAAACCAAAGCTCGAAGAACTCCAGTCACGTGGCATTCCAGGAACTCTTGGAGCCCCTAAGATCGTCATCGCTGGATCTGGAATCATGGGGGCGTCGATGGGGCAAATTTTTTCGCGGTGGGGTTATCTCGTGACGTTGTATGACATTGCGCAGGAAGGTCTTGACAAGGGGCGTGAACTCATCGCCATAAACCAGCGGGCTCTGGTAACACAGGGCGCTCTGAGCGAGGACCTGTCCCGCGAAGTTCTTTCTCGCATCTCATACACGACGGGCACGGACACCTTTAAAGAGGCAGATTTTGTCATTGAGGCGATCGTCGAAAATCTTGACGTCAAACTCGACTTCTGGAAAAAAGTGTCCCGTCTCGCGCCGGATGGCGCCGTACTCACCACGAATACATCCGGACTGTCTATTACGGAAATATCCACGGCGGTACACCTGCCGGAGAGGTTCTGCGGTATGCACTGGGTCAATCCCCCTCATATCGTGCCTCTTGTCGAGGTCATTCAGGGAAAAAACACGGCAGAAGAAACGGTCAAGGTTGTTCGAGAGGTGGCGCTGTCTGTTCATAGACATCCGGTAACCGTCAGGGGCGATCCCAGGGGTTTCTTACTGAACCGGCTTCAGTTCGCGGTGCTGCGGGAGGCGCTTCATATCGTCGAAAACAACTACGCTTCCGTGAAGGACGTGGATGACGTCATGAAGTACGGTCTGGGTATGCGCTACGCCTGCATTGGGCCGTTCGAGACGGTTGACCTGGGTGGACTCGACACGTTTTACAGGGTCGGAAGCTATCTTTTCGCGGATTTGAGCGATGTGAAGGACGTCCCGGAACCTCTGGCTGCCCTCTACCGCAAGGGCGCATTCGGAACGAAGACCGGGAAGGGATTTTACGACTACGGAAATGGAGGTGCGGAGCGCGCAATAGAGAAACGGGACAGGGATTTTCTAAAGCTGGCGAAATGTCTCTATGAGGACCTTTAAATTGATCTTTCAATCAAATTGATCTTTCAATCAAGTAGATAAGAGTGTCGGGACAAAGACCCTTTACAGAGATGGGTAATACCCATGTTTTCAAATTTAGATACTCAAAAGGAGCTGACGAGGAATGGCGCAGGAAATAGTCAAAAGCGACGGCCGTGGGATCATTGCGGGAGATTACGTCAATCAGAATCATCCGATGGACCGCGACCAATGGCTGAGGGACAGTTTCCCGGAGTGGGGGACTCTTCTCAACCAGGAAATTGAAAACCGTAAGGTGCCGAAAGGCGAAGTTAGCCTGTGGTGGTGCGGGGGACCTTCATGGGTACTTAAAACGGACGAGGGGGGCATATTTTTCATCGACCAGTACTGCGGGCCTTCGATGTATACGTCTCTTTACTACTGCGGTGTTTGCAAGCAATCTGGGGCGGACAGCATCAACTGGATACGGCTCAATCCACACGTGATTGACCCTTGGAAATTCAACCAGCTCGACGGTGTTTTCTGCACGCACGCTCACCAGGATCACTGCGACCTCTACGCTGTGAAAGCTGCTCTTCAGACAACGAAGGCGCCCTTCTACGCCCCGCCGGTCGCCGCGAAAAAGCTGAAAGTCTTCGAGGTGCCCGACGACCGCATCGTGGTCGCGAAGGTTGGAGAATCTGTAAAGGTCAGGGGCGCCGAGGTCGATTTTCTCATCTGTTACGATCAGACGGCCATCAAGACGGGCGAGGGCGACGTGAACCTTCCCTTTGAGGAGGCGGCCTGCTGTTATCTCTTCAAAACGTCTGCCGGCAACATCCTTTTCATGGGAGACACGTGGTACCACGACGGTTATGTGGCTATCAAGGAGAAGTATCCCAACCAGATCGACGTCGCGATTTTCGACATGGGCTCCAACGCACCCGGCGCGACGGATAAGATGCCACCCTACGACTGCGCCCGCGTGGGCCAGGTGCTGGGCGCGAAGTTGTTGATTCCAGATCATTATGACAACTGGGCCAACACGGCGGGAGATCCCGAACTTCTGGTGAATCAGTTTGAGCGTATTGTGAGCGAGAACACGCCGGAGATCAAGACCATGATCATGCGCTGCGGGGGAAGGTTCGACTATCCAAAAGACAAGGACAAGAAGCGTTACCGCTACCCAGACGGCAGCGAAAACTACAATTTTTCCAAATCGGTATTCGCGAAGAAAAAATAAAGGGAGCTGCCCCTGCCCCTGCATGGCCCCCTACATGGTCCAGGGCCAGCCACGCTGGTTGTTTTGGGGCGGAGGCCAAGGTTTTACAAGACTTTACAAAAGGAGAAAACAGAAATGAAAACGCGAAAGTGCAAGATTTTAGTGTTCTTTTCGGTCTTATTCGTAATGCTCTCCTTTGTCGCCTGTGCGTCCGGGGCCGAGAGTTCTAAACAGAAGCTGCGTTTTATCATCGGTTCTGGGCACTCACCCCGTTCGCTGGAATATCTGATCTCTGCGGAAGATTTTTTGATGCCCGAGATTCAAAAGAGAGTCGCGGAAAGAACTAAGTACGAAATCGAGTGGGTGCCGGCTTTCGGAACGGTCGCCAACCTATCCGACATACTTAAATCCATTCAGAACGGATTAGTCGAAATCGGATTCATGATGACAGGGGCCTTGGCCGGCCAGCTTCCGTACCACAATTTTTCTACTATCCTGCCCTTCACCACCAACGATCCGGTGGTGGCTCTGCAAGCGGCAAATAAGCTTTACGACGAGTTTCCCGTACTCAAAGACACTCTGTCCAAAGGGTTCAACCAGACTTTACTCTGCATCCACGGGCTCTCAGACTACGGAATTTACAGCACCTATCCGATCTCGTCCGTCGAAGACCTCGCCAACAAGAAGATCGGCGGCTCCGGCAGGAATCTTTTGTGGCTGGAAAATACGGGCGCGGTTCCCGTTACCTCGAACCTTTCGGACGGGTACACCTCTCTTCAGACCAAGCTGATCGACGCTCAATTCTGCGCTGCGAGCTGGGGCATTAACTACAAATTTCCGGAAGTCGCAAAATACTACACGGACGCCGGCCTTGGATGTTCCCCGATTATTCTGCTGACCGCCAACAACGATGTGTGGAACGATATGCCCGATGACGTTCGGGAAATTATGAAAGAAGTGGTGGCAGAATACGCACTCAAATCCAGCGAGTTCTCTCGCGACAATCTTGCTTGGGCTATGCAAAAAATCACCGAGCAGGGCGGAACGATCGTGGAACTGACGGATGAAGCCAAGCGCGCATGGGCGCAGAAGCTCCCCAACCTTCCCGATGTCGCGAAGAAAGAATTGGGAAATGAAGGTCTGAAGATACTGAAGCGGTACCTGGAAATTCTCAAGGAAATGGGGCAGCCCGTCATTCGTGAATGGACGTTTCCGATCGACGACTGACCTGACGGATCGGCCGCTGGTCGTAGCTGGCGGCCGTTTTCGTCATAAGGTGGCATCATCTTGAAGGAGTCTGCGGTAAGCAACGAAAGCGGGGTATTATGCTTAAAAAAACGGTTTACGCACTTGCGGCGCTCAATCGGTTTCTTTGTTACGGAAGCGCTTTTTTAACGCTTTTTTTGATGATTTTGATCCCAGCTGATATTTTCGGCAGATTCTTCCTGCACAAATCGATCGTGGGAACGCCGGCGTTCGCACGTAACGCGCTTGTTGGTATCACATTTCTGGCGTTGCCCTGGCTGACATGGGAACAGAAACATTTGCGGTCGGAAGTGGTGATGAATCATTCGAAGGGCGTGTTCAAAAAAATCCTGGAACGCACCTCAAGCCTCATCGGAGTCGTGATATTTGCGTTCTATTCCATAGCGCTCTACAAACCCACCATGCATTCCATAGAAATCGGCGAAATGGACGTCGAGGGAATGACCTTCATTCCCATTTCCCCGTTTTACATTATTTGCTGGCTCGCCTGTATCCTTGCCACTGTCAGTGCCCTGAAATGTCTTTGCGCGGTGGGTAAAAATATGGACTCCGACGATTCCGCCAAAGAACAACTCTCGGGATTCGAAATATAACCTGGCTGCGTGGGGGGAGGCATTTTGACGTGGAGCCAATGACAATAGCTTTGATTTCCATCGGGATTCTTGTGGTCATGGTTTTTCTCGGCGTGAATATTTCGTTCAGTTTATCTTTAATGAGCTTTTGCGGAGTATTCTTTGTGTCCGGAAACTTCAACCGCGCATTGGGGCTTCTCGCCACGACTGCTTTCGACGCCATACGGAGCTACACGTTTTGCGTGATCCCGCTGTTTATGCTGATGGGATCCCTGATGGCGAAATCAGGGGCGGCGGAGGATCTCTTCAAATTCGCGAATTACTTTGTAAAAAAGATACCCGGCGGCCTCGCGATCGCGACGGTTCTGGGTAACGCCGTTTTTGCGGCCGTTACCGGCGTCAGCGTGGCCTCCGCGTCTGTTTTCAGCAAAATAGCCGTGCCTGAAATGTCCAAGTTCAATTATAAAAAGAGCTTCGCGGTGGGGACGGTAGCCGGGACGTCCGTGCTGGGGATGCTCATCCCTCCAAGTCTTTTGTTCATCGTCTACGGCATGGTCGCTGAGGTCTCCATTGGGAAAATGTTCATGGCGGGCATTCTGCCCGGAATCGTTCTTTCTTTCATATTTATCGCCGGTATTCTCGTGATGGGCTGGATCGACCCCGCGAACATCGGGCGCTCCAGGACAGACGGCGGTGGGACGGCGGCAAAAGTCGAAACGCCGGATTCTCAGAACGAGGAGATGTTATTGTTCAAGACCTTCCCCATCATTGCGATCATCATTATCGTACTCGGCGGTATCTGGGGAGGTATCTTCACACCTACGGAGGCAAGCGCGGTTGGCGCGCTGGGCGCTTTAATACTGGCTCTGTGCAAACGGAGCATGAGCCCGAAAGACCTGATGCACCTGTTTCTGGAGGCCACGGACAGCTGCGCGAGCATCATGTTCCTCCTGATCTCTGCCCAGACGTACTCGCGTATGCTCGCCATGAGCGGGGTCGTATCGTGGGTCGGCAAAGCCATTCTATCGATGGATGTACATTATTCAGTCATCATCGGCGTGTTTCTGTTTCTCATTTTGCTGCTGGGCTGCATTTTGGACTCCACTTCCATCCTGCTCCTGACGGTGCCGATCATCAGACCGGTTATCGCCGGACTCGGCTTCGACCTGATCTGGTTCGGCATCGTGCTGGTTGTCGCGGTGGAAATGGGGATGCTGACGCCTCCGTTCGGAATGGTGGTGTTCGCCATCAAGTCCGCGTTGGGAGACGAAATCGCCCTCGACACCATTTTCAAGGGTTCGGTTCCCTACCTCGTCATGATGCTTGTCGGACTTCTGATTCTCATCGTATTCCCATCGATATCCACTTTTATTCCCAGCCTTATGTGAATGCCAACACACAATGCTCGGAAAATCTTGGGGCTGAAACTGCAATAATCTAATCTCTCAATGCATTCTTCAGCAAGAGCCTTGGGGCTCTCATACCCCGCAGGGGGCGAGTCCCTTGGTTTTGTTTTTCTCGTTTAGAAGAGTTCCTCATGTAGCGGGGTTCAAATTAATGAGCAAGCCATGCCCCGCTGGACGGAGATGTGGACGTCTCCATGAATGCAATTTTCCATGAATGCAATTCTTCATGAATGCAATTGTGGAGCCATCGAACGAATCGGTTTTTCCTCAATGATTATGGTGATCATACAACAAGAAAAGCGCCTCGATTCGATATAAGTGCAACGGTGTTGCGTATTTATAAAAAATAAATCTTGACATTTTATTTTCAGCGATTTATATTGAGTTTATCATCAGACAACATACACGGCCTTCGTCGTCATTTTAATACCCACTAAAAACTTAAGCAATAGAGTCGTTTCCTTCGTGATCATTAGAAAACGCGCTGCGGGCGATGCTCGATTTTTTCAACAGGAAGCTGGTGAGAATTAATCAGAGGAGACAAGCAAAAGCGTGAAACAGCGGAAATCGCGGGTAGTGGCGATTTCAGACTTTGTTGGGGGTCGACAGAGGAGGCAAGGCAATGAGAGAATATGAATATCATGCGCCGGAATCTTTCGAGAGTTTGGTCAACTTGGCGTCTGGGGACGGAGCGGAGGTCCGCTTTCTGGCGGGAGGAACCGACCTGATACCTCGTATCTCCGCAGAAAAAAATCAGATTCCCTATGAGAAGAAACTTCCCATGCGGATTATCTACCTTGGCACTTTGGGATTAGACAAGGTGACGGAGGAAGGGGAACGCGTAACAATTGGGGCTTGCTGTACGCTGAGTTCGCTTCTCGAAAACGAGATCGTGAAGACGAAAATGCCGGCGCTTCGGGACGCATTGTCAGAGATGGCGGGTGTGAGTATACGCAACACGGCCACGATTGGGGGAAATATCATGAATGCGTCGCCTGCTGCGGACAGCGTTCCACCCCTTCTCGTTCTCGACGCGGTATGCGCGCTGCGCTCGGCCTCGGGGGAGCGCAGAGTTTCCTTGGCGGAGTACTTTACTGGACCGGGTAAGACGGTAGCCAAGCCTGACGAGGTTCTGGTCTCCATTACCGTGAAGCCCGGCCCCGGAGGATCGTCCTTCAAGAAGCTGGGGCGCAGGAAGGCAGAGACCCTTTCGGTAGTGAATGCGGCGGTCTATCTGGAACTTCGGGATGGCTTTTGCCAATCGGCCCGTGTCGCTGTTGGAAGCGCGGCCCCCACGGTCGTGCGATGCGTGGACGTAGAGCAGGCGTTGGTGGGGAAGAAGATCGACGAGGGAGTTGTGCGGGAAGCGAGCTTGTTGGTTACGAAAGCGATTTCGCCGATAGACGATATTCGCTCGTCAGCATGGTATCGTGCCCGGGTTGCGCCCATCATGGTGGCCCGCGCAGTGCTGACGGCCGCCGGAAGGAAACGGGGGTGAGTGTCATGTCCCGAATTCTCAAATTTTATCTCAATGGCAACCTTGTACACGTCGCGGCGGGCGAGGCCGACACGCTGCTGGACGTTTTGCGGGATGGGTTAGGTCTCACGAGTCCAAAATGTGGTTGTAATCATGGAGATTGCGGAGCCTGCACGGTGATTTTAAACGGATATTCCGCGAAATCCTGCACGATTCTCGCCTTGACGGCTGAGGGGAAGAACGTCTGGACCGTGGATGGGTTGGCAAACGGAGACAAATTGCACCCCGTCCAGAGAGCATTCCACGAATACGGCGCCCCACAGTGCGGGTATTGCACACCGGGGATGGTGATGGCCGCCGTCGCTTTCTTGAATCATTACCCCTCCCCCACGGAAAGCGAAGTGAAGGAGGCGCTTTCAGGCAATCTCTGCCGCTGCGGCGGATATAAAAAATACGTCCAGGCCGTGATGGCGGCTGCCCGAGGCGAATTTGGACCTCTGCCGGAAGGAAGTGTCGAAAATGTTTAATTCGGTGGGAAAACGAGTTCCCAGATACGACGGCATAGGCCATGTCACTGGGAGAACGCAGTATGTGAGCGACGTCAGGATGCCGGATATGCTCACGTGCAAGACTTTGCGGTGTCCCTACCACAAGGCGCGCATCAAGTCTATCGACGTTTCGGAAGCCAGAAAATCCTCAGGAGTATATGCCGTCATCACGAAAGACAACGTACCCCACAACCTCTTTGCTATGGTGCCGGACCACCACGTACTCGCCGAGGAAATCACGCGCTACAAAGGGCAGAACATCGCGGCGGTGGCTGCCGTCAGCAGAGAAGCGGCCCTCGACGCCCTCGCCAAAATCAAGATCGAATACGAAGAATTGAAACCGGTCATCGACCCTGAAGAGGCGATCGCGGACGGCGCTCCTCAGGTGCGTCCCGAGGGGAACAACCACCTTTTCGACGGCACGTCGTTGGTCCGCAAAATACGGAGGGGCAACGTCGAAGAGGGGTTCAAAGAGGCGGATTTCATCGTTGAAGGTCGTTACACCACGCCAAGCCAGGAACATGCGCCTATGGAGACATGTTGTTCCGTCGCTTACCTGGATGCCTCGGGCAAACTTGTCATCCACTCAAAGGCCCAAGGGCTCTATTTCGCTCAAGGAGATCTGGCCAACGTTTTCCAGCTTCCCCTGAACAAATTGAAGTTCGTAGGCGGTACGATAGGGGGCGGTTTCGGCGGGATGAACAGTATCCACACGGACCATATCGCGGGTCTTTTGGCCCTGGCCACGGGCAAGCCCGTTCGCTTTGCCTTGACGCGGGAAGAGGAGACGCTCTTCAGCACGATACGCAGCCCTTGGATTTTCAAAATAAAAGACGGAATCCGCAAAGACGGTGTTATCACCGCGAGACACGTCGAAGTACTTCACGACTGCGGCGCGTATACGGAACTAGGCCTCTACGCCGTGGAAAAGAACGCCAACCTCATCGCAGGGGCGAACCTCATTAAAAATCTTGCCGTAGATTCGCGGATGGTCTACACGAACAAGATGCCGAGCGGCTCCATGCGCGGATTTGGCGTCAACGTGGGGCAGTATGCGGAACAAGTGCAACTCGACCGTTTAGCTCGCGCCGTAGGCATCAGCCCTATGGAGATACGTTTTATCAACGCTTTTCATGTCGGGGACAAGAATCACACCGGTAACGAACTCGCGTCCGTTTCCACCATCGAGACGCTGCAAAAGGTGGCGGCCATGTCCGGTCAGAAACTGCCGGAAAAATACCTCGCAATGAGTTCTGACAAATGAGGAGGAGAATGCGATGATCAAAAAAGGACGCGGCATGGCGACGGTTTATTATCCCACTGGTTTTAATGGAGGCGGTGACCCAGATCTCGTTTCTTTGCGCATCAAGACCGACGGAACCATAGACATGACAAACGCCTCCTGCGAAATGGGACAGGGATTCAAAGGTGTGGCCATTCAGATGGCAGCCGAAGCTCTCGGCATACCCGAGACGTTTTTCACGATCGACAACTCCAACACGGACACCGCGGCATTCAGCATGGACACCGCGGGAAGCCGTTCCACCTATATTGTCGGACTCGCAGCCATATCCGCAGCGGAGGACTTGATCAAAAAAATCAAAGTTTTTGCCGCCGGCTCTCTTGGAGTCGATATTTCCGAGTTGAAGTACGAGGCGGGAAAAATCTTCAAAGCCTCAGATCCCGGTTCTTCCATGACGCTCGCTCAAATTGGGGCCGCCTCCACCTACGGGGGAACATTCATCATCGGCGTCGGAGGGTTCTTGCCTCCTCCTGGCCCTCCGCGGGACCCCGAGACTGGCGCCACGATTCCAAGCCGCTCCATGGCCTGGGGTTCGACGGTCGTTGACGTGGAAGTTGACGACGAAACCGGGGTCGTGGAGGTCGTAAACCTTTACGATTGTTACGACATCGGGACAGTGATCAATCCCTTGATGGCCGAAGGGCAGGTGGACGGCGGAGATATTCAGGGGATAGGCATGGGGCTTTTCGAAAACCTGTCTCCTTATTTTCCCCAAAATATCGACATCTATGCGTCCAACTATACGGACTACATCATTCCCACCTTTATGGACATCCCGAAACACAGCGAAATCGAATTCATCCAAAAACACGACCCATTTGGTCCCTTCGGCGCGAAGGGCTGCGGAGAGATGGTCACCAACACTCAAGCGCCCGCCATTATAAACGCGATTTACGATGCTGTCGGCGTCTTGGTTGAATCTTTGCCGGCTACGCCAGAAAATGTACTCCGCTTGATAGACAAAAAAAACAAGGCCGAAAAAAAGGTCGCTTAAACATATTATCCTCGACGATCGAGAACGTCGTTTTTTCTTTGGCAAGTTACCATGAATAGAGTCGTAATCTGGGGTGCGGGGCAGTGTGGAAAATGGCTTCGGAAGCTACTGGAGGGGAGCGGAGCCCAGACTATCGCTTTCGTGGACAGCGACTCCAGCCGGGAATGGGAGGAGTTTGAGGGTTTGCCGGTCCGTTCCCCGAAAGATCTGACCGCCATTGAATGGGACAGGCTGTTTGTCGCTGTAAAAGGGAAAGAAAGAGTCGCGGAGATCCTGGGGCAACTGTCGGCACTCGGTCTGTCGGAACGTGTGATCGAAACGTTGCCCCCTTTTCTGATGGAGTTCGATGCACGTTGCGCCGAACTCGAACTGTCCGCCCGGCTGGTGCGCGAACACAGAATCGCCGGAGCCGTGGCGGAGTTAGGCGTTTATCGAGGGGACTTCGCGGCAAAAATCAACAAGGCGTTTCCAGACAGGACCCTCTATTTGTTCGATACATTTGAGGGTTTCAGTGAACGTGATATTGCAGAAGAGCGTCGAGAAGGATTTTCGTCGGCCAAAGTTGGGGAATTTGGAGATACCGATGTGGAGACGGTTCGGAGCAAACTTCCATTTTCAGAGAAGGCTGTGTTCTGCAGCGGTTTTTTCCCCGAAAGCACTTCGGGATTCTTGAACGAACAGTATTGTTTTGTGAGCTTGGACGCGGATTTGTACGCGCCGGTTTACGAGGGGCTCAACTATTTTTATCCCCGCTTGAGCGTTGGCGGGTGTATTGTGTTACACGATTATGACAGTATCCGTTTTCGCGGAGCGGGTGAAGCGGCACGCCGTTACTGCTCGGAGCGGGGGCTTTTTATTCAGCCGCTTTGGGACATGCACGGGAGCGCCGTTCTGAGAAAGCCGAAAGGGTACTCTTGGAGAGTGTAGTTTTTCTAATGATTTTCGGGAAAAAATCCTTGGAACATCAATATTCTTGCACGCAATATCATTCCCAAAGTAACACTCTCCTTTTTTGTAAACGCGCCCTGATTTAACGGAGCGCATCACATTCCGCCTGTATCTGTTCTAGCGTTACAGGCTCCCCAATGCCCTCTTCGGCTTCTCTCATAGCCGCAATAGTTTCAGCATTCGGCGTTGTGCCATACTTAGCCTCAAGTTCGGCTATATCCGCCTCAATTTTTTTAAGCTCTTCCTCGCGCATCCGCTCGATGTACCCTTTAATCTGGAATATCGCACTGTCAGGCAAACGTTCAATCGCCTGGTGCAACTCCTTCTCTTCTGCGGTCGCTGTCGTTACCCTGTTTATTGGGGTCTGTACGGTTGCCGTCGTCATAGTGTCCTATCCTCCATAAATTCCCTCTGATGGCAAGTAGCTCCTTTTTTTCATGCATAGTGTATAATATCCTAAATTCCCGGGGAAAATTGTAACGACGGGATGTAATTTCATATAATTTGTTACAGTACAGTGGGAATGTAGAGATAATGGGCTAATGTATAAACCAAAGTTATACGATAATATAAGTCTGAGCGCAGATGACAGTCGTCAACTGAGTAAAGAATATGAGCGAGCGTTGTTGAAGCTAGAAGACTTGGAACGCGAAAGTCGCGAACTGAAACAGAAAAATCGGCAGCTGCGTAATCGCATTGTGGAGCTTGAGAATA
>JAISLU010000062.1 GCA_031277095.1 Synergistaceae bacterium | reverse complement strand
AGGGCAATGTCAACCGGGATTCAGCCACGGTTTCGGGTGAATTCTCGGGACAGGTGATATCGGTTGCAGATATGAGCAGGAACCGACCTAGCTATAAACTGCTGGGAATTTGAGTTATAATGGTGGTCATTGCCATAGATGGAAGTATAGACGGAAGTAAGGTTCAACTGCCAGACAATTGTTTGAAAAATTCGGAGGGTGCAGAACCTTTACGTTTATAAAATCTGCAAAAAAACGTTGCTGTGAGAAATCGCGAGGAATCGCTATGGAGGAAGCTATGAAGGAAGCTATGGAGAAAGACGTTCATGTGCTGATCTATTCCGACGGGGGTGCCACTCCCAACCCCGGATTGGGGGGATGGGCCGCTATTTTGATCGCGCCGGACCACGGCAACCGAGAGAAGGAAATCTACGGACACGAGCCCCATACCACCAACAACCGCATGGAGCTAACGGCGGCCATCGAGGCGTTGAAGGCCCTGAAACGTCCCTGCCGCGTGGATTTTTATACCGATTCCATGTACCTGCAAAACGCCTTCGTCAAATCCTGGTTGGATAAATGGCAAAAGAACGGGTGGAAAACGTCGAATAAACAGCCTGTCGTGAATCAAGATCTGTGGGAAGAGCTTCTGGTTCTTGCCGAAACCCACGAAATAGAGTGGCACTGGACGAAAGGCCACCGGTCGGACACTTACAACAATCGCTGCGACGCCCTGGTGCAGAAGGCGAAAGACGAGTTTCGTGGGGCGCGGCAGCAACCCTGAACTTCCGCCCCGAACATCACAGGCTTAAACGAACGAGACGTATTGTCGATTCAAGAATTCAAGAATTCAAGAATTCAAGAATTGAAACCTATTGGCGCAATATCTCTATTTCCTATTTCCCTACGCAAAAATGGCTGAAGATGCTTTCCAAGAGGGCATCGTCGTAGGTGAGGCCGAGAAGGCGCTCCAGGCATTCCCTTGCCGTGGACAGGAGGCTGGCCACCACGTCCTGGCCTGTTTTTTCCATCGTTGCCGTCTCGGCCTCCGTGAGGGCAAGAAGGGAGTTCCTAATCTCGGTGAGCTGTCTGGCCGTGACGTTGAGCCCCGCGTCCAGCGCCCCACTGCTTGACGCAAAGTGAACGATGCTGTCTTTCAGGAGATCCAGCCCCTCCCCCGTTTTTGCGGAGAGGGATAAAGAGAGAGAAAAAACAGAACTAGACCCGGACATGGCCCTGATGTCCTCCTCCGCAGCGGAGGGCCGCGGCAAACTCGAGTCCAATTTATTCAGGTCCGATTTATTCAAAACGACAATGTGATCTTTGTCCCGGAGGCGTTCGATGTAGGCTCGGTCTTCGTCGTCCAGGGGAACCGACCCGTCAAGAACCCAAAGACAGATGTCCGCGCGCCGCAGTTCCGCCAGGGTGCGATCGATTCCGTTGGCCTCGATTTCGTCGGAGGGTATGCGCAGCCCCGCCGTGTCCACAAGCCGTATGGGAATGCCGCGGTAGGTGATGACCTCTTCGATGACGTCGCGGGTGGTGCCGGGAAGCGCTGTGACAATGGCGCGGGCCTGTTTCAACAGCGCGTTCAGCAGAGAGGACTTGCCCACGTTGGGCCTGCCGACCAAAGCCACGCGGATGCCCTCCCGCAGTAAAAGGCCGGCGGAACAGCGGTCCAGCAGGTCTTCGAGGCTCAATCGAAGGGTCGCGATGGAATCCAGCAGATCCTCGTCGTTCCTGTAGGGGATGCCCTCTTCCGGGAAGTCCAACTCCACCTCCAGGGCGCTTTGCAGGGTCAGCAGCTCCTCCCGTATGTCGCCCGCGAAGGCGGAAAGCTCCCCCGACAACGTGCGGGCCGCCGCCCGCAGAGCCTCTTCGCTGCGAGAGCGGATGATCCCCAGCACGCTCTCCGCCTGAGACAGGTCGATGCGCCCGTTCAAAAACGCGCGCTTGGTGAACTCCCCCGGCTCGGCCAAACGAGCGCCGCCGCGGATCAGGCATTCCAGGCAGATCTGCGCCACCAGCGTGCCCCCGTGAGTGTGGATCTCCACCACATCCTCCCCGGTGTAGCTCTTGGGCGCCGCAAAATGAACCACCAACACTTGGTCGATGGTGCGCCCCTCCTTGTCCGTAAAAGAGGCCAAACACATAAGGCGGGGCTTGGGAAACCCCGCCTTGAACCGCACCGCCGTTTTCGCCAGATCCACGGCGTCAGGGCCCGAAAGCCGCACGATGGCGACCCCTGCCTCACCCCAAGCCGTGGCGATGGCGGCTATGGTGTCACTGAACGCCTGCTCCACGTTTCACGATCCACTCCTCGGCTTCCTTCTTGTTGGCGACGATCCCCGTTCCCACGGCCATGTCCAGCTTGTTCAAAATTTCGCCCACCACCTTGCCGGGCCGGAGGTCGAGAATCTTCATCACCTCGTCGCCTGTCAGGTAGCGCAGGCTGCCCTCGGTACGCCTCCGGGTTTCGTCGAAACGGCGGATGACCTCCCCCAGCTTCCATTTGTTGCCGGCCAGGACCTCCATGTTTTTCATCCCGTCCGCCTGGGAGTTGCAGATGGCGAAATCGACGATCATTTCCATCGCGGCAAAACCGTACTCCAAAGCGGAGGCGCACAGCTCGTCCTCTGTTTTCGCCTCGTAAAGCTGATGGAACCGCTCGATCACGAAGGACACGGTCTCGATAGTCTCGGCATTGACGCCCCAGGATTTCAAGTACTGGGCGGTGATCCGGGCCGCCTTGGCCGAATCCGCAGGTTGGCTGTCAGACCCCGCGTGATGGAAAAGCATCGACAGAGAAAACGCCATGTCGCTCTCCCGGGTTTTACGGCCTCCCAGAAAATCCTGAGCGATCTTGAGGGTATTCAAGGTGTGATCGAAAAGGGTACCTCCGCCTTCGATGGAAATTTCTTTCAACTGCTCCAGGTCGTTGAGGAAGAGGGGCAACAGGCCGTAGCAATCGCATAGATAGATAAAATCGTAGGGTCTGTGTCTCATGCCGTTGAGAATTTCGCGTCCCCATCGCTCGGGGGGGGTGTTCCGAATTTGATCGGGATTGCCCGCGATGAAAGAGCGCACGTCCGACGCGCTTTTCCAGAAAATGTTCATGTCCAGCTCCGCGGCGAAGCGAAGCATACGCACGATACGTATGGGGTCGCTGTTCACCAGGTCGATATCGTCGCCGGTGAGGCGGATCAGTCTGTTGCGGATATCGTGGCGTCCGTTGAAGGGATCCACAAAGCTGTCGTCGCTCCTTATGGCGATGGCGTTCATGCTGAAATCCCGCCGGGCCAGGTCTTCTTCGATAAAACGGCCTTTCATGCAGGCGATTTCCACTTTGGCCCCCAAAATCGAAGTATGCAGAACGGGGAAAGCCTCGGCCCCCAAAATCGCCCCCTCTCCCAGGGAATCCTTCAAAACTTCCAGATTGCAGGGCTCTACGACGACATTCAGGCTCGAAGGGTAGATGCCCATAGAGATTTCGCGCACGGGATCCCCTACGAGCCAAGCTCTGACGCCCGATGATTCGATAGCTTCAAGAGCGCGCAGGTACATTTTCATGTCTACCCCTCCTGAAATTTCAAGATTTTCCTTACACAGATTTTTCTTACGCATGAAAGTGTACCTCAAGCAACTTGAATTTGTCACCCACAAAGTTGAGTATATTTTCGGAAAAAACCATCGACCAAAAAACCATCGATTTCGAAGGATACGGGCGGAATATCTCGAAAATAGGTTTCGCCATAAGGACTACGGCCTGGCCTCTCGAGGAAAACACATTCCAAGAAGGTCCATGTGTTTATCGAAGTTCTCTTCGGAGATGGCCCCCGAGGCCAAAGCGGCCTCTTTCAGGGTAAGGCCCTCCTCGTGGGCTTTTTTGGCGATCAGAGCCGCCTTGTCGTAGCCGATGACGGGCGTCAGGGCCGTCACGTTCATCAGGGAGCGCGACGCGTTCAGCTCCAACTGGGAGAGGTTCGCCTTGATCCCCTCCGCGCAGTTGACGTTGAAGGAGGAAATGGCGTCGGTCAGCAGACGGCAGGACTGCAAAAAATTGTAAATCAAGACGGGCATATAGACGTTCAATTCGAAATTTCCCTGCCCTGCCGCGAACCCGATGGTGACGTCATTGCCCAATACCTGCGCCGCAACCATCGATACGGCTTCGCACTGGGTCGGATTGACCTTGGCGGGCATAATGGAGCTTCCCGGTTCGTTTTCGGGTATCGTGATCTCTCCCAGCCCGCATCTGGGCCCCGAGGCCATCCAGCGGACGTCGTTGACGATTTTCAGCAAATCCATGGCCAGGGCCTTGACCGCGCCGTGTGCGAACACCAGTTCGTCCTTGCTGGTCAACGCCTGAAACTTATTGCTCGCGGGTGAAATGCGGTCCTCTATATTGTCGGAGATTTCCTTGCAGACCAGGGTCTCGAAATCTTTCGGGGCGTTGATGCCTGTTCCGACCGCGGTGCCCCCCAGGGCAATCTCGCACAACAGCGAAGTGGCTTGGTTGAGCATCTTCTCGTCCCGGCTCAGCATCCCCAGCCAACCGCTTATTTCCTGCCCCAAAGTGATCGGCGTGGCGTCCTGGAGATGCGTTCGGCCGGTTTTGACGTACTTCATGAAATCGAGCATCTTCGTAGTGAAGGTCATCTCCAAAAGATGAACGGCGGTCACCAAAGCGTCGATTGCCTTCACGGCGGCCAGGTGCATGGCGGAGGGAAACACGTCGTTGGAGCTTTGAGATTTGTTCACGTGGTCGTTGGGGTGTACGGGAACGCCCCCTAAAATCTCGCTGGCCCGGTGGGCCAGGACTTCGTTGACGTTCATGTTGGTCTGGGTGCCGCTGCCGGTCTGCCAAACGGACAGCACGAAGTCGTCCTTGAACTCTCCCCGCAGAACCTCGTCCGCCGCCTGGATGATCGCGTCCGCGATATTCTTTTCCAGCAGCCCGAGTTCCAAATTCGCCACCGCCGCCGCCTTCTTGATCTCGCACAGCGCCTCGATGACGCCCTCGGGCATTTTCTCGGTTCCGATCCTGAAATTTTCTAGGCTCCGCTGGGTCTGCGCCCCATACCGCCGGTCGGCCGGCACTCTTATTTCTCCCATCGAGTCCTTTTCGATTCTGTATTCCAACATGACCTTTCCCCTCCCGCGTATCTCGCATAATTTCCGCATTAGAGCCTGTCGAATATCTTTCCAACAAGGGCGAAACGAAAGCGAACAACACTTTTTGGATAAAATGATTCACCTTTTAACATCTCGACCGATTTTACCTCATTCGCAGTGGTTTTAAAAAGATATTAGACTCTCAGAGCCTGTTTAAAAACTCTCGTGCTAATATTTAAGAAATTTTTGCCGCAAAAATTCAAGAAAGGATTTGTCCCTTTTTAGACGGACTCGGAGGGTGAAAGCTGCGAGAAGATGTTAAAAAAAATCTGGAGAATGTTGAAAAACTTGATGTTATTCTTCTTTTCATTAGTTACGGTAGCTATGCTTTTGAATCTTTGGGAGACCGGAGAGCTAAGGATGCTGATACGACCGTTATTTTATCCGCCAAGACATAGCTGGTTTTATTACGCTGCGGACGGAAAAGAACGATGGTGGAGAATATCGATTTTCAGTTTAGGAGCTGGCGTTTATCTTTATTGGTTTGGTATGTTTAGCAAAGAAGGCTTGCAACGACTATTGAAGATGTTAAGAAAAATCTGGAGAACGTTGAAAAAACCGATCTTATTCTTCTTTGCATCATTTGCGGTAGTTATGCTTGTTAATCTTTGGGCGAGCGGAGAGCTGATGAGACGGATACAATCGATACTTTATCCGCCAAGAGATCTCTGGATTGATTACGCTGCGGACGGATTCGATGGCGGAACTGGAACGAAGGACGATCCATACCGTATCGCAACAGCGAAACAGTTGGCGTATTTAGCGAAAAGCGTTGCTTTGGGAGAACAGTACGAAAATGCATATTTCGAGGTTACGGCAGATATCGACCTTGCAGGAAGAGATTGGGTTCCCATAGGAGACGTGCCGTATTTACCACAGTTCAAGGGGGGATACACATATTTTGCAGGTCACTTCAATGGCAATGAGAAAAAAATTTCAAATCTGGAAATTAAGCAACCTCGAACTCATTTGCGAGGCCTTTTTGGCATAATTGAGAAAGCAGATTTGCGTAATATTGTTTTAACAAACGTGTCGATAGCTCCGGAGAATGATGAAGGGCTACTGCGTTCTGGAGGTACGGGGGCTGTTGCTGGTATGGCTCTTACTTTTTCATCAATTACAGATTGCAGCGTGACGGGTGAGATAGATGGTCTCATGGAGGTTGGAGGGGTCATCGGCCTTGCGCGGGATTTCACGCTCGCAAGGTGTGCAATGCGGGGAAAAGTTGCAGGTAACATCAATGTGGGTGGTTTAATAGGGTTTGCTTGCGATTCACTGGTAGAAAACAACTGGGTTTCCGCTGATATTATTTATCGGGGCGTAGTTCCCTCAGATGGGGCATGGAGCGAAAAAAGCCCGAATGCTATCTTTTCTAGTTCCTATCGCGGCGTTCTTGACGGCAGTAAAGGTGGAGGTGGAGGTGGAGGTGGAGGATTCGGGAAAATAGGGGCTTCATTAATAGTGCAAAATATTTTCGTTACTGCTCTGAGCGCAGATTTAGAAGAAGAAAAAAAATATTTGGCGGTGCATGGCGGACATCCCAGTTTTGCCGGAAACCTGGCTGGAGTTGTATTCAATTATACAAGTTTAGATCAGACAAGTTTCGATCAGAATATTGTCTCGGAGAATACCAATATGCGACTAGTCGGAGGATACCGTTCTTCTGTTTCTCAAGATGTTTTTGTTTCGATGCAAAGCGATATGTCGTTCAAATGGAGTGAGTCTTTTTCGGAAGATCTACAGAGCGTACCTCTTGTCGCGGGTCAATACAACGTTGTTACCTTTGATTTAGGACAAGAGGGATTTTCCGTAGTGCCACGCACCTTTCTCGGCATGGAATTAGACGTTGAGGGGAAATTTTTGAAAATATCAGGTACCGCGCACGCACTTATTGGCGATTATCCTGTCGCTCTTGTAAACAGAACTAATGTAAAGTTTCTTTGGCTGCGTATCATCTCTGAAGAATCGGCAAACACAGGGGGCACCCCGCCTGACTCACTCTTTCGCCACGCGCCCAAACAGGAGGCCGACCAAAGCCAGGAGGATTCCCGTGACGACCAGGATGCTTTCGATCGAGACCCAGTCGGCCAGAGGACCGAATAGAAGCATCCCCACGGGCATCGCGCTCCCGGAGATCAGTTGTATGATCGAAAAAACGCGCCCCATCATGGTGGGTTCCACCTTTTCCTGAATCAAGACCGTTTCGGCGGTCGTTAAAATCGGCAGGGAAAACGCCGAGCTTCCCATTATGATCAGGTAGAAAGCAAACGTCCGGGACATGCCCAGCAAAGCGAAAAAAACGCCAAAGGCGATCAAAGAATACGAAATCGCCCGTACTTTGTCGGCAAACTCTCCCTTGTACGTGACGAAAATCCCGCCCAAAAAAGCCCCTGCCGTCCAAACAATCTCGTTCGCGGTGAGCCGCCAGACTTGGTTGCCGAACGTCCGCTGGATCATCAGGGGGGTCAGGAACCCTGCGGGCGAGAGAAGAAAAAAAGAGGCGCCGTAGCAGAGAATCAGGTGTCTGAGAAGGGGGCGGGCGAGGGTGAACGCGACCCCCTCCCGGAGTTCCCCCCAAATGGAACGCTCCTGGCGGGGGGAAAGTTTTGGCGCTTCAAGGAAACTCAAAACCGCTATGGCCGCCACCGCCGTGATCACGTCCAGCAAGAGGGCCCAGGCAATGCCCGCCGAACCGAGCAATATCCCGCCCACCACGGGGGCCAGCAAGTAAGACAAGGAGTTCAGGGTCTGGTTGATCCCGTTGATTTTCGTCAACTGTTCCTTCGGGACAATCTCAGGGAGAAAGGCGCTCACCGCCGGAGTCTGGATTCCGCCCCCCAATGAACGCAGCGCCCCTGCGGCCAGCAGCAGTTCCAGGCTTTCGTAGCCCGCGAAGAACACGCCGAAAAGCACCAGCGTCACGAGGGCTATGAAGCCGTCGGACAAAACGATGACGCGCTTTCTGTCGTATCTGTCCGCCACAACACCCCCATACAGAGAAACCAGCACCTGCGGCATCATCAAACACAGCACCGTCGAGGTCATCCACTTTCCCGAGGAAGTCGCGAGGGTGACGTGCCATAAGAGCGCATAACCCACCACCGACGAGCCGAACAAAGAGATATTCTGACTCGCCAGAAACAGCGCGGCTCTTTTCTTCCAATCTTTCTCTTTCATTTTCATTCCTTCTCTTTCATGCCTTTTCGTCCATTCAGCATTCAGAACTCCATTGATTTTTGCATATTTCTTCAACTTCTTCAATTTTGCCGTTAAAGCCGGGTGCTACAGAGGTGTGCGAGACCTTTGGAAGGACGAGGATCTGCTACACTTAGTCTTAGATATCTTAGGAGGAATGGGGCGATATTGATGATCAAAGAGTTATCAATTGAGGTAGCGGGTCGTTTTGGAGGGACTTACATTA
>JAISLU010000050.1 GCA_031277095.1 Synergistaceae bacterium | reverse complement strand
TGTAAAGAAATTCTCATTAATGCAATCGGTGAGGCATTAAAAACAATTACTGCACAAGATGCTCAAGGGTGGTTTGAACATTGTGGTTATTGCGTGTAATTATGAAAAACGCTATAAATCAAACAATGCGTTCATGAAATAATCCTCCATTATGCTTTTAGATCGATTGAAACAGACATAAACAGTGTGTCGTAACGGTTCTAGAGTGTCACAACGACCTTCAGCGTATTTTGGGGGTCCGAGGCGATGTGCTCAAAAGCTTTTTGAACGTCTTCCAGTGGATAGACAGCGCTCAATACGGCATCTGGATGCACTTTCTCCTCCCTGAACCATTCGATGACCTCAGGAAATCGGTTGCAGTTCATGCGGGTTCCCATGATTTTCAGTTCTTTGCGGACCAAAAACAGCTCCGGCACTTGAGCGAATGTAGGGTTGAAGCCCAAAACAACGATGCGTCCACCTGGAGCGGCCATTTCAATAGCGCTTTCCATGATTTTCGGGTTACCGACGGCGTCAACTGCGAAATCGAGGCCGAATTCTCCCGTCCATACTTTTACCGCCTGGGCCAGGTCTTCTTTTTCTCCATTGACAATACGATCCGCGCCCAGTTCTGAAGCCTTCTTCAAACGACTTTCGACAAGATCTGCCACCATGACGGAAAGTCCCCTGAGCTTCAGTCCTTCGAGAATGCCAAGCCCGATAGGTCCTGCACCGAAAACGAGCGCCTTTTCTCCGGCAACGGGAACTCCACGGAATATAACCTCCGACGCAATGGAATAGGGCTCGACCATGCTGGCTTGTACCCAGTTTAAAGATTCGGGAAATCGGTAAACTTTGTTTTCTGGAACGGCGATAAGTTCGCAGAATGCTCCTTCAACCTGTACGCCCAAACATTTGACTGTGGAACAGAGGTTGGGATAACCTCGTTTACAGGATACGCAGACTCCGCAAGAAACAACCGGATCGACGACCACTTTCTCGCCCTTCTGGAAATTTTTCGAGGATTTTTCAACGGTGCCACTGAATTCGTGTCCCATGATGCGCGGCAGAGTCACATCAGCCCGCTCTCCGTGCCAGACGTGGATATCCGTCCCGCAGATCCCGACCGCTTTGACCCGAATCAGAACTTCGTTCAATCCAACGTTCGGATTGGGGTCATTTTCATAGAGCATGATCTTTTTGGGCTCGACAAGTTTCGCGCTTCTCATAAAACAACATCCTTCCCTTTTCATTTTCGCGTCAGTGATGCCGTGATTTTGTCTACTGTGGTTCGGACCATGAGACCGATTCTTTTCGCCGCAACGTCGTCCATCCTGTAAGAAGGGGCTGAGACGCTGACGGCTCCAAGAGGATAGGCGGTTGCATCTAAAACGGGCGCTCCCACACAGCGAAGCCCGAGTTCATTTTCGTTGTTCTCTTCTTGATAACCTCGCCGATTCCCCTCCTCAAGAATTTCAAGCAGCGCCCTTTTATCCGTTTGAGTTTGGGGGGTATGTGCAACAAGGGGTGTATTCTCAAGGTAAGACTGACGCTCGCTCTCCGGCAGAGCGCCGAGAACGGCACGTCCTCCGCCTGTACTGTAAAGATCGCGCCATGCGCCGATACGAGAGCGCATCACGACAGTCTGAGGACTGTCCATTTTATCTATGTAATAGACGCGATCCCGCTCGAAAGAAAAAAGATGAACAGTCTCACGGCTCATCTCCCACAAATCGGTGGCGTGGGCTCGAAAAGCGTGGGAAAGCGCGAGACGGAAACGATAGGCCCCTGACCAAAAAAGAGAAGTCGGACCAATCATATAAAGGGAATTTTTGCCCTGTAGCACAACATTGTGTTCGCGCAAAGTTGACAAAATACGGTAAGTTGTAGCAGGAGAAAGCCCCGTACCTTCAGCGATATCGGAAACACGTGAGGGTTCGCCATTCTCGGCCATAAAATTTAGGATATCCAACGCTCGTTCTAGTACTCTGATGCCATTCACTTCCATTGTATCCCATCTCTACCGTAGATATTTAATTTTTTCATCTAATGAAATAAAATTTCTTAATATGAAATAATTTTAATCTTTTATTTTAGATTCGTCAATCCTCCCGCGAATTCGGCTCTTCCAACTATTTACAATATAGTGAGAAAAATCGGTAAACATAAAATCTATCCAGCGGAACTTATCTCAAAGAAAAGAAAAGATAGGATACTAAGGTCAAAAAATAAAAAGCCGGGTTCGTTGCGCAGAATACGCGAAGCCGTATATTGACGGAGGACTGTGATATGATTTTGAAAGATAGGCGGGAGGCGAGAAAAATGATCGTGGCGATTGGGTGTGACCATGGAGGTTTCGTGTTGAAATCCGCGGTCGGGAAATTTTTTGAGGGCAGGGCCGAGGTGTTGGATTTGGGGGTCTTGACGGAAACGCCGGTGGATTATCCGGACATCGCCCTCGCGACGGCGAGAACCGTCTCGGATGGAAAGGCGGAAATAGGGGTCTTGATGTGCGGGACGGGCATCGGCGTGTCCATAACCGCCAATAAAGTCAGAGGAATACGGGCCGGTGTCTGCAACGACGTGGAAAGCGCACGGTTAGGGAAATCCCACAACAACCTGAACGTCCTCTGCATGGGGGGCCGCGTCATCTCCCCCGGTCAGGTGGAGCCCATTCTCGGAGCGTGGCTCGACACCCCCTTCGAGGGGGGGCGTCATCTGGTGCGCATCAACAAGATCGCGGCGATCGAGTCCTCGACTTTTTCCATGGAGGGAGAAGAAGGTCGGGTCGTCGTCTTCAATCATCCTCTGGTGCAGCACAAAATCGGTATCATTCGCGACAAAAACACCAGCGTAAAGGAATTTCGGGAGCTTGTGCAGGAAATCGCCGGCCTCATGGTCTACGAAATCACTCGAAACCTTTCTTTGACGGAGATCCGCGTGGAAACCCCCGTCGCCCCGACCACGGCCCGCACGCTGACGGGGAAAAAACTGGCCGTGGTGCCCGTGCTTCGTGCGGGGCTGGGGATGGTGGACGGCATCTTGCAGCTCATCCCCAACGCCAAGGTGGGGCATATCGGTCTTTACCGCAATCCCGAGACCCTGGAGCCCGTGGAGTACTACTGCAAACTGCCCCAGGACATCGGGGAAAGAGACATCTTCGTCCTGGATCCCATGCTGGCAACGGGAGGCTCGGCCTCGGCCGCGATTTCTCTCGTCAAGAAGTGGGGGGGACAGAAAATCTCTCTGGTTTGTCTGATAGCGGCCCCCGAGGGGATCGAAAAAGTCCGCGGGGTACATCCCGAGGTGGATATTTTCATCGCGGCTCTGGACAACCGCCTCAACGATCACGGCTACATCGTCCCGGGACTTGGGGACGCCGGCGACCGCCTCTTCGGGACTAAATAATTTCCGCGTAAAATTTCTCATGGACGTCCAATTGATGTTGACGGGTCTGTTCAGTTTCTTCTGGGGAGGGTTCGTAACCCCTCTTTCCATTAGGCTCGCCTACAACTATCAAATCATGGATTTCCCCGATCAGCGAAAAATCCACAAAGAACGCACGCCGCGAGGGGCGGGGCTGGGTTTGTGGGCGGGTTATCTTTTGTGGGCCCTCTATTTCGTCTCCGACATTCCCGGGATTCGCTACAGCGCGCTGGGCGCCACCCTGGTTTTTTTCTGCGGTTACATGGACGACATGAAATCTTTGAGCCCTTTCATACGCTTGGCGGTTCACCTGATGGCCGCGGCGCTGACCGTTTTCCCTTTACCCCTGCCGGTTTTGAATCGAGCCCTGTGCCTCGTCTGGATAGCCGGAACCACCAGCGCTTACAACCTCATCGACGGAGTGAACGGGCTTTGCATTTCCGTGTTCATTTCCTCCACCTTGGCGCTTTGCGCCGTGGGGGACGCGGCCTTTGGGGTCATGGGCGCGGCCGTGGCCCTGGGGGTACTCTGCTGGAATTTTCCGATGGCTCAGACTTTTTTGGGGGACGGCGGCAGCACGCTGCTGGGGTTTTTGTTCGCCTCCCACTTCGCGGCGGCCGCCTCCCCGGTTCTCGCCGGGCTGGGGCTGCACGAACTGGTTTTGGTGTTTCTGCTGGCGGGGGGCATCCCTGTCCTGGATACTTTGGTCGCCTTCTGCAGGCGTATTTTGAGGGGGCGTTCTCCTTTTTACCCCGACAGAGGACATCTCCACCATCGTTTTTTGGAGTGGACGCGCTCTCCTTTTTGGGCTGTCGCATGTCTTTTGGCGCTGCACGCCTTTTTTCTCGCCGGAGGTGTGGCGGTGTACACGAAGCTGCGGTAAGAAACCATGACAGAAAAAATCAAGGTTGCCTGTGTTGTGGGAACGCGTCCGGAGGCCATCAAAATGGCGCCCCTCGTTTTGGCTTTGAAGCGGGAGCCCCTTTTTGAGACCCGGGTTTTGGCCAGCGGGCAGCATACCGATATGCTGTTCCAGGCTTTGAATCACTTCGGCGTCGAAGCCGACGTGAACTTGGACATCATGAAAGAATCCCAGACTCTCGACCACATCACCTCCGCCGTGCTGGAGGGGGTAGGGCGATTTCTCGACGGGAACCCTCAAGACCTGCTGCTGGTCCACGGAGACACCACGACGACTCTGGCCTCCGCCCTGGCGGGTTTTTACAGAAAAACGCCCGTAGGGCACGTGGAGGCGGGACTGCGAAGCCATGACCTGACCCGTCCGTTTCCGGAGGAGGCCAATCGTCTCCTCACCGACAGGATCGCCGAGCTTTATTTTGCGCCGACTCCCTTGTCGGCCGAAAATCTGCGGGCGGAGGGCGTGGGTGAATCGCGGGTTTTCGTGACGGGAAATACGGTGATCGACGCGCTTTTATGGACTTTAGACCAAGGGGGAGAGCCGGGCATCCTTGAGGGCATTCCCCCAAACGAGCCTTTGGTTCTGATGACGGCCCACAGACGGGAATCCTGGGGGGACCCTTTGAAGGAGATTTGCTTCGCCGCCCGGAGCCTCCTGGAAAAACACCCCGAACTATGGCTCCTGGTTCCCCTTCATAAAAATCCCGCGGCCAGGAATACCATCACGGAGGCCCTGCGGGGCTGCCCCAACGCGGTTTTCACGGAGCCTCTGAGCTACCCCGAGTTCGTAAAGGCCATGAACCGCAGCCTTTTCATCATGAGCGACAGCGGAGGAGTGCAAGAAGAGGCTTCCGCGCTGAAAAAACCTGTTTTGATCCTGCGCGACCTTTCCGAACGCCCGGAAGCCGTCGAAGTGGGGACGGGGGTACTTGTGGGAACCGACAGGAGCCGAATCCAGCGGGAGGCCCTGCGCCTTCTGGAGGACGTCCCCTACCGGAGATCCTTCGCCGACCGAAGCGCGCCCTTCGGAGACGGAAACGCCTCGGCGCGGATTGTGGATATCGTAAAAAAATACTTTGCCGCAAGACGATAATCAAGACGATGTAATGAATATGACGCTGTCATGAACATGACGAAAAAACGATTCGAGAGGGCGCCTGGGCTATGAATAGTGATAAATGGATATTAATAAATTGGATAATTAATAAATGGGTACTCTGGATAAAATGAGGATATCGGGCGGCATTCCCCTCAAGGGTAAGGTGAGAACCCAGGGGGCGAAAAACGCGGCCTTGCCGGTGATGGCCTCCTGTCTGCTCTTGAAAGGGCAGAAGATGACTTTGGACAACGTTCCCCGTCTGCAGGACGTGGAAACGATGGGAGAATTGCTGCAATCGCTGGGCGTGGCCGTCGCCCGGAATGGGAACAAGATTGTGTTCGACGTGCCTGAATCCGTCTCCTGGGAGGCGTCCGACGCCTTGGTGCGCAAAATGAGAGCGTCTTCTCTGGTGCTGGGCCCTCTTTTGGCGCGGTGCGGGCAGGTCGTCCTGCCTCTGCCCGGGGGATGTTCCATAGGAAGCCGCCCCATCGATCTGCATCTGAAGGGGCTGACCCAGATGGGGGCCAAGATAGAGATTCGCAACGGGCTGGTCCACGCCCATGCCGACCGCTTGAGGGGGCGGCGGATCTACCTGGACTTCCCCTCCGTGGGGGCCACCGAAAATTTGATGATGGCCGCGGTCTTCGCCATGGGAGAGACCATCATCGAGAACGCCGCCCGGGAGCCCGAGATCGACAACCTGGCCGCGGTTCTGAGAAGTATGGGCGTTCAGGTGGACATGGAGGGGACGGGCTGCATTCGCGTGAAGGGCGTCGAGGACGTTCACGATTGCGCCCAGCGGGTCATTCCGGATAGAATAGAGGCCTGCACTTACATTTTGGCGGGCGTCATGACCGGCGGGGAAATCACGGTGGAAGACGTCATCCCCGAGCATATCGACGCCCTCTTGGCCAAGCTGGAGGAGGCGGGCGCGTCTTTTTCGGTGAAAAGAGGCGCGTCGAGAAATGCCGTCGTCGTCCATCCGGTCAAAAAGCTGAAGGCCATTTCCCTCAAAACGATGCCCTACCCAGGGTTCCCCACGGATTTGCAGCCTCAGATGGTCGCCGCCCTGACCCTGTCCAGCGGAGTGAGCCTGGTGGAGGAGAGCGTCTTTCAGGCGCGGTTTCTTTATGCCGCAGAACTCAACCGCATGGGTGCCCATATCGAAATCAAGGGCGACACCGCCGTCATCAAGGGAGTGGACAGCCTGGACGGCGCGCCGGTGAAGGCGACGGATCTCCGTGCGGGAGCCGCGCTGATTCTGGCCGGCCTGGCCGCGGAGGGAGAAACTCACGTGGAAAACATGGAACACGTTTTGCGGGGATACGAGGAGATCGAATCGAAGCTGCGGGCTCTGGGAGCCGACGTCGCCTTCGAGCCGGGCGAAAAATAATGATTGGATATGGCGGACGAAATATAGTGACGGAATATAGTGATGAAATATAGTAATGGAAGATAGTGACGGAAGATAGCGATGATCCGGAAAGAAGCGAACGGGGCTGGCCCCGGGGAAAAAGAGAACGAGCAGCGCGGGGAAAACATTTCACCGCTCTCCCTCATTGAGGTGCTGGCTTTCGTGGGAGCGGCGGGGACGGGAAAAAGCCAGAGGGCCTCTCAAGTGGCGCGTCAGTACGGGATCGACTTCGTGATCGACGACGGCCTGCTGGTCTCCAAAGGCCAGATCATGGCCGGGAAAAGCGCCAAATCCGAGAAAAACATGGTGCGTGCCATCCGCCGGGCGCTTTTCGAGTATGCGCCTCATCGCCTGGAGGTCGTGGACTTTCTGGCCGCCCACGTCCCCTGCAAGGTCATGGTCATCGCCACGTCGAACTCCATGATGGAAAAAATCGTGGAAAAATTGGGATTGCCCCGTCCTCAGCGGGTCATCGACATCACCGAAGTGGCCTCCAACGAGGAGATCAACAACGCCCTGAAGGAGCGGCGCGAGAAAAAGCAGCACGTGGTTCCCGTCTCCCGGACCCAGATACAGCGCAATTTCGCCGGGAAACTCGTCAGTCAGTTGAAAGACCTCTTCAAGAGCAAGGACAGACAGGACGAAACCCGCACGGTGGTCAAACCTCCCTTCAGCTTCGACGGCCGGGTGACCATCGAAGAGGAGGCCATCGTGACGATGATCCGGCGCCTGCTGGTGCTGGGAGATCACATTCATCAAGTACACGAGCTGAACCTCGTCCCGGACGGAGATATCTTGAACGTCAACCTTGTGGTGGACATCAAGCTGGGAGACAAAAACGCGCTTTACCTGGCGCGGCTTTTGCAGAAAAAAATCAGTGTAGGACTCAGTTTTTTTACGGGAATGGAAGTCAAAAAAGTCAATGTGCGCATCAACGAGGTCTTGCTTTAGCGAATAAAAAATGGTGGATAACGTGGACGAAAATGTGAATGAAAATGTGAATGAAAATGAAAATCTAAATATGAACGAAAATGCAAATGGGAACGCGAATCAAATCCAAAGTCAAGGCGAAAACGACGGCAGACGCTCCGCCGCCTGGGCGGCCCTGAAAACCGCCGTTCAGGCCTGCGAGAGATGCGAGCTGTGTCGCACGCGCACCCATGTGGTTTTCGGACAGGGCGCCGCGGATACGCCCCTTGTTTTCGTGGGCGAGGGACCGGGAGAAGATGAAGACGCTCAGGGGATGGCCTTCGTCGGCAGGGCCGGCCAACTGCTGACCCGGATTCTCTCGGCGGGGGGGATATCTCGGGAGGAGGTCTTCATCACCAACGTGGTGAAATGCCGTCCTCCGGGGAACCGCGTGCCCACTCTGGAGGAGACGATGATGTGCGGAGGTTTTCTGGAGGCACAGCTTTTGTTGCTGCGCCCCAAGATTCTCGTTTGTCTCGGCGGCACCGCGACGAAGTGGATTTTGAAGACGACGGAGGGCATCAGCGCCCTCCGGGGACGTTGGTTCGAGTGGCGGGGGATAGAGGTTTTTCCCATGTTTCATCCCAGCTATCTTTTACGGGACGAATCCCGCAGAAAAGGCAGCCCGAAAGATTTGACCTGGCAGGACGTCCAAGCTCTCAAAAACAAGCTGGACCAATACAAAAACAAGGTGGGACACGATGGACCCGATACATAGACGAAATTTCGTTCAGCGGATTTTCAGCGGCTTGCTGGTCGTGTCGGGAATACTCGGGGGGATTCAGCAAGGCGGGTGGATGTGGATTTTAGTGGTTTCGGTGCTGGCGCTTTTATCTTTGTCGGAGTACTACCGTCTTTTATCGACCCAGTTCCGGCTTTCCCGGGGCATTGGCTATATTTCGGCCTTGGCCGTCATTTTCTCGTCCACCGAAGGAGTCAGGCCCGTTTCTATCGCGCTGATCCTTTCTCTGACGGTTTACGCAATACTGATGGTGGAGATCATCCGCCGCCAAACCTGGGGAACCAGCTTCGCCGTTTGGAACACCGGGGGGACTCTCTCGGGGATTCTTTTCATCGTCGTGCCCTGGACCTGCCTGATTTTACTGCACAACATGCCCACGGGCCGGCTCCTTCTGGTGTCGCTTTTCGCCTGCACCTGGGGCTGCGACGTAACCGCGTATCTTGTAGGCTCCCGTTGGGGCAGAGTACACCTCTGCGAAAACATAAGCCCGAAAAAAACCTGGGAGGGTTTCATCGGAGGCGCTGTAGGAAGCGTACTGACGATCGCGCTGATTGTGTTTTTTCAGGAACAGCCCCCGTTTCCTCTGTTCATGATCGGTGTGATATGCGCCTTCGCCGGACAGTTGGGCGACCTGGCCGAGTCCCTGATCAAACGGGAAACGGGCGTGAAGGACGCGGGCAAATTGATCCCCGGACACGGGGGCGTCCTCGACCGCTTCGACAGCATCTTGATCAACGGGCTTTTGACCTATCTGCTCTTCGGGGTCATTTTGCCATGAATACAAGAAAGAGTGGGAAACAGAGCGCACACAAGGAAACGGACGGGGTAAAAAAGCGGGTGGCGGTTATCGGCGCCACGGGCAGCGTGGGCTCGTCGGTTTTGGACGTCTGCCGTCACCACCGGGATCGTTTGGAGGTGGTCGCCTTGGCCGCAGGACGGAACGCGGAGAAACTGGCTGCTCTGTCGGAGGAGTTTGGGGCGCCGCAACTCTGTCTCGAGTCCAAGGAGGCGGCCGATTCTCTTTCGGAGAAGCTGGCCTCGCCGCAGCAGAAAAAGGTGCTTTTCGGCGCCTCCGGCTTGGAGATCCTGTCTCAGGACCCCGACATCGACCACATCGTCTTCGCTTCGTCGGGAACCGCAGCCATCGAAGCCCTGCAGGCCGCCTTGATCGCCGGGAAAGAGGTCTCTCTGGCCAACAAAGAGAGCATCGTCGTCGGCGGGATGTGGGTCATGCCCCTGGTGCGGGGCCGCGACCAACTGCGCCCTCTGGACAGCGAGCACAACGCGATATGGCAGTGCCTCCAGGGGGAGAAGGAAAAGCCGCGGAAAATTTACCTTACCGCCTCGGGCGGCCCTTTTCGGGACTGGTCTTGGGAGAATTTGAAAAACGTCACGCCGGAGATGGCCTTGAAACACCCCGTGTGGAGCATGGGGGCGAAGATCACCATCGACAGCGCCACATTGATGAACAAAGGAATCGAGCTGATCGAGGCGATGTTTTTGTTTGGGGTGCGTCAGGTCGAGGCCCTGGTTTCGCCGGGATCTTTCGTACACGGGCTGGTGGAATTCGAGGACGGCTGCGTCAAAATGCTGGCCGGCGAGCCGGACATGCGCCTTCCGGCGGCTTCTTGCCTTTTCTGGCCGGAACGTTTGCCGCCCAAGGCCGATTTCCCCCGCCCGGAGCTTTCAGCCAGGACCCTTTTTTTCGGCTTGCCCGACGAGGGTTGCTTTCCGGCGCTGAAGATCGCGAAGGAGGTTATGAAGCGGGGCGGCCCTTATCCGGCTCTTCTGATCGGGGCCGACGAAGTCGCGGTGGACCGTTTCATGAAAAGAGAGATCCCCTTCACGGCCATTCCGGAGGTCGTGGAGAAAACTCTGTCCGCCTACCCCGCCGGGCCTCCTGTTTCTTTGGACGAGGCCCTGACGGTGGTTGAATGGGGTCGGAGACATTGCGCTTCAATCTGCGACAAAATGCGCTAAAATGGAAAACGGCCCCTTCCTCGCCCTGAAGATCTTGTACGCGGGGAGTTTATTTTATGCGTTTTGAATTTATATCTTTACGAAAAGTATCCAAAATAAAGTATTCGAATTTGAAGGAGACAATGAGGCAATGATAAGTTTCATTTCGTTTGTGATCGTCATAGGAATATGTGTTCTCGTCCACGAGTACGGGCATTACATAACGGCGCGATTTTTGGGCGTCCAGGTTCACGAGTTCGCTTTCGGCATGGGGCCTGTGGTGAAACAGGTGCAGCAAACCAGAGCCGATGAAAAAGCTGATGGCAGCGAACCGAACTCTTCGGCGGGGCCCCGCATGTTGTGGTCTTGGCGCCTTTTCCCGGTAGGCGGTTTTTGCCGACTGGCCGGGATGGGAGAGGAGTCCAAGGGCGAAACGGTGACGCCGGGGATGGGCTTCAACGAACAGCGATCCTGGAAGCGTTTTTTTATTTTGTTGGACGGGTCCCTCGCCAACGTGGTTTTGGCCTTGATCTTGACGGCGGCGTTTTTGTACGGCCACGGCGTCATGAACATGAACGACACGAAAATAGGGGCGCTGATGGAGGGTTTTCCCGCCCGTCAGGCCGGCTTTCAGGAGGGTGACCGCATTCTGGAAGTCAACGGCAAGCCCGTTTCGGAATGGCGGGAAATGTCCAACAGCCTGCGCTCGGCGGCACGAGAGGGAAACGTGGTCTTTACGGTGGAAAGGGATTCTCAGGTCATCCAGATCGAAACCGCCGTTCCGGAAAGCAAAGAACACGGATATCCCATGCTGGGCATAACTCCGGCTCTGGAACGTTTCACCGCCTTGGGAGCCATCCAAAACGCCGCCGGCACCATCTGGGACATGACGGTGTTGATGCTTCGGGGAATTTGGGACTGGATCACCCGGAAAGAGGAAGTGGATGTGACGGGCCCCATCGGTATCGCGTCCATGTCGGGCAGGGCCATGCGTGAGGGCGTGTGGAGCTTCGTCACGTTTTTGGCGCTGATCAGCCTGAATCTGGGTTTGCTGAACCTCTTCCCCTTCCCCGCCCTGGACGGGGGGCGTATCGTCTTCGTGCTGCTGGAGATGCTGTTTCGGCGGCGTCTGCCCGAGAAAGTGGAGAATTGGATACACACGACGGGGTTTGTCCTGTTGATCTCTTTAATGATTTTCGTGACGTGGCAGGATATTTACAAACTCTTTTTTGTGGAATGACATTTGTGGAATGACATTTATGGAATGATGTTCGAGGAATGACTCGTCAAATAAAAATCGGGAACGTCTCCATCGGAGGCGGGGCCCCCGTCAGGGTCGAGAGCATGCTCAAGGTCGCGCTCTCTCAGAAAGAAAAGTGCGCCGAACAGTGCGAGCGCCTTTTGCGCCAGGGATGCGAACTCGCCCGGGTGGCCCTGCCCTCCGCGGATTTGGCGGAGCCGCTGGCTTGGCTCAATCGCCATACGTCCTTGCCCCTCATGGCCGACATCCACTTCGACCCCGGGATCGCCATAGCGGCGATGAGGGCGGGGTGCGCCAGCATCCGCATCAACCCCGGAAACATGCCCCTTCAAAGTCTGACCGAAATGATACGGGAAGCGAAAGAACGCCGGGTCGTCATTCGCGTCGGCGCCAACGGTGGCTCCCTTTCGGCGCGGCAATTGACCGAGGCGGAAGGCGACCGCGCCGCCGCCCTTTTTCTCGCGGTCAAAGAGCAGGCGGAGCTGCTTTTGGAGCAGGATTTCCACGACATCATCCTCTCCGCCAAAAGTTCGTCCGTGGGGGACACGGTGAGGGCCAACACCTTCATTGCCCGGGCCTATCCCGGCCTGCCCCTGCACATCGGCGTTACGGAGGCCGGTCCCGGAGACGGTGGTATCGTCAAAAGCGCCGTGGGCATAGCGTCCCTCCTGGAGCAGGGGATAGGCGACACCCTGCGCGTCTCTTTGACCGACGAACCGGAGCGGGAGGTTCGGGTCGGCTACGAAATTCTGAAGGCCCTGGGGCTGCGCACCCACGGCGTCGACCTCATTTCCTGTCCCACCTGCGGACGCCGCAGGGCCGACGTGAGGAAGCTGGTGAGCCTGATCGAACCGATGCTTTCCGGCCTGCCAGACGGCACCACCGTGGCCGTCATGGGCTGTGAGGTCAACGGCCCCAAAGAGGCCAGAGGCGCTCATCTGGGTATAGCGGGGACCCCTGTGGGGGCCGTGCTTTTCAAGGAGGGCGTCGTGCTGGGGGAGTACGCATTCGAGGAGCTTCCGAAAATTCTCCCCGTCTTTTTCGGCGGCGGGACGCATTTCGGCGAATAACGCCTCTTGTTCTGTCCCAACCCGAAATACGAAAATCTTTTGTTGCATTCCAATTCAATTCAATTCAATTCAATTCAATTCAATGTCGTACAGAATGTCATTATGCTATCATTGTGGCATATTTCAGGGTTTTGCAAACAGTCCATGCCGGTGGAGGCAGAGTTTTCGTCGGCGTTGAAGGAGTCTGGAGATGACATAGTTGCCGCGTATACCGTTTTCAGGAGAAGGGTCTTACGGTGAGAAAAAATTTTTGGCGTTTCTCAAAAAATTTTTGACGCCTAGCTTGATTTTTGCCTTCGCTACCCCGGCGTGGGCAGATGTTATCATCCCTCCTGGGGTGATCGTCTTGGAGTTATCTGTTGTTTTCGCTGTTCTTGTTCTGCCGGCTTTTGTGATGACGGTCCTTTTTTATTTTTATTGCCGTTGCAGAAAAAGAGAAGACCTGTTCTCCATTAAGATTTTTTGGCGGTTCTTTTTAATCACTTGCCTGTTTATTCTGTTTTGCTTTATTTTGAGCCTATAAGAATGCGGAATCGCGTTCTTCCGCAGTTGCTGGTCTACAGCGTTGCCCACGCACTGGTGGACGCCGTATGCGCGTCGATTCTGACCTCTCTGACATTCTTCGGGGGGCTGAATTCTGAGCGGGCGCTATTGCTTTATTTGCTCTATAACTTTCTGGCGTTCGCTATGCAGGCTCCGTTGGGTCTCTGCCTCGACGAGATTCGCTGTCCCCGCGCGGCGGCGCAGATTGGCCTCGGAATGCAAACCGCCGCCCTCGCCGCGTTTCCGTTCTCGCCGGAGTTCGGGGTCTTGCTGGCCGGACTCGGCAACGCTCTCTTCCACCTGGGAGGCGGAGTTATCGCCCTGAACCTGACTCCCGGCCGGGCTACCGAGCCGGGAATTTTTATTGCTCCCGGAGTGGTGGGTCTTTTCCTGGGCCTCCGCCAGGGGATGGCGGCCCCGCTGTCCCTCTCCGTTCGGATCATGGCCGGCACGGCAGCCTTGGCACTTGCAACCTTGACCGCTTTTCTCCCCATTCCCGAAAGTTATTTGTGTTCGCTGTCCCTCGAAGCGGTAAAGAGAAAGCAAAACAAATCTCCGCTTCAGCGAGATTTTTTATGCGCGGTGGGGCTGATTTTTTTCTCGATCGCCGTGCGCTCGTTTGCGGGACTTTCGGTGGCGTTCCCGTGGAAAAACGACTCCTTTTTGTCGATAAAATTTCTCCCCGCGTTTCTTCTGGCCGCAGCAGCGGGAGGAGGCAAAGCACTGGGGGGTTTTCTGTCCGACCGGTTAGGCTTTCTCCGGGTCTCCACTGGGGCGCTCCTGCTGTCCATTCCCTTTACTCATTTGGGCTACGTCCAAGGGAGCTATGCTCCGGTGATATTCGGGCTTGCGGGCTGCCTATGCTTCCAGATGACCATGGCCGTGACGCTGCTGGCCTACGTGAGAGCGTATCCCCGACGCGAGGCATGGGCGTTCGGGCTGGCTTGCCTGGCACTCTTCGTCGGCGCTCTGCCGCTTCTTCTGCCCCTGCCGCGGGTCGTGAGGCTTTCCACCGCGCTGAACGGCCCCGCCGCACGCTCCGCTTTGACGTTCGCCTCCATACTGTGCCTCTGGCGAGGGCTCAAAATACTGCGGATCGAAAAAATTTCAGAACAAAAAATTAGACCATGAGAAAAACAGCGTGCCTAATCAAATTCTGCATGTTCGGGGTCTTCGCGCTATGGGTATGGAGGCACCGCAGGGACGATAAATCGAAGACGGCCGAAGTCCCGGCGCCCTCTAGCGGCATGGTCTCACCTTCTGGGGAGTTGCTGTTTTTTGCCCTTTCGATGTTCGCCGCCCTGGCGGGGGTTTTCAGGCTCGACCCAAGCGAAGCGGCGCGGTATCAGTCCGCCTTTTACCTATTCTCCCTTTTCCTGACGCTTTTGCTGGAGTGCGCTTTCGCGGCTTTGTGGGGGTACCGCGCGAAAAGAGAATTGGCTTGTGTGGCTCTTTGCAGTCTCGTGACGCATCCGACCTTGCACGTGCTCGCTTTCTTGCCGGAGGCGCTGTTCGGCGAAGATTTGTTTTACGATCACTGGGTGTGGTTCCTGGAGGCGATGGTCGTC
>JAISLU010000047.1 GCA_031277095.1 Synergistaceae bacterium | reverse complement strand
CAAAATACACTCTTCTACTCGCTTTTTTCTTGACGACCTCTCCGAAGTTTTAACGCTTTATCCCGACAGGCTCCTAGCGTATAATTATGAAATCGAGAATCAGGACAAGCCGCTAAGGACCTCATGGGTCAGATGTTTTAAAGAATCTGTGGCAGAATTCGAGACAGCAATTAATAAGGAGTGAAATGACATTGTCCGATACGCAACGACAGAACGAAACCATAGGGGTTATCTTGGGGCGGCGGAGCATACGGGTCTTCGAGGCGCGGAAGGTGGAGCCGGAAAAGGTGGAGACGATCTTGGAGTGCGCTTTCGCCGCGCCCAGCGCCATGAACGCGCAGCCGTGTCACATTGTGGCCATCGACGACAAAGATCTTCTGACGAAAATCGGAGCGGCAAACGAGCGTACCCGTATGGCGGGGGACGCTCCTTTGGCCTTCGCCGTGTGCGTGGACGTGGCGAACTACGAGAAAGTGCATAGGCTCACCGACGGAACGTGGATGGAAGACGGCGCCTGCGTCATGGAGAACATTTTGCTGGCAGCGAGGGCCTTGGGGCTCGAGGGCGTCTGGCTGCAAATCGCGAACCGGAAAGGGCGTGAGGAAGTCGTAACTCCCATGCTGCATCTGCCCGCCGGGGTCAGAATTTTGGCGATGGCCCTCGTGGGGTACGGGGCGGAGTCCAAGGCTCCCCACAGCGGCGTGGATACGGCGCGGCTCCACCGCAACATCTGGCAGCCGGGCCGATAAGGTGGCATTTAAAGGGGAGCGGTAACTTTATCGCTTCCCGTCTTTCCCATTCCTTTACATCTTTTCTTTCCTATTTTCTTTTCCACAGCAGGAAGCAGTCCTGAACCAGGGGCTCCACCCGGTCCAGCTCGGACAGATACGTCAGGTGCGCCGCGACGCAGGAGAGGTTCAGCAGCAGGTGGGCGGCGTCCATCTCCATTTTGTTGGCCACGCCGATACGAGAGAGAATTTCCTCCCGGGTCAGAGGCCTGTCCGCGTTGGCCAGAGCCCCGTCTACGGCCTCGGTGACCCAGTTCAGCCCTTCCTTGTTTTGCCGCACCAGCTCGCCGACGTCCTGGGTCACCGGCGCGTGGCAGGGAACGAACCAGCGGGCCTTCGCATTCACGATCATATCCAGGGTTTTGTGCGCGCCTGCGACGTCCAGCATCACGCAGAAACGATATTTTTCCAATACCGTCGGGTCGAACAGGGCGTCGGCCAGAAAAAAAACCCCGTCCGGCGTCCTCACCCCGATCATGTCCAGGTAATGGCCGGGGAGCGGCACGGCTGTAAGCTCCGTATCTCGGATGGGATATTCGTTGGCGAGCCGCGGGTCCCCGATGGCCATCGGTTGGTCGATGAAGGTGACCTTCGAGGGTTTGGCCTCGATGAATTTCCCCCGAATTCCTTTGAACGGCCACGCCGACCAGAGCAGCAAGGGCTCCAGTGTGGTTCTCTCCGTGAGGATGCCCTCGATACGGGTCGTCCAGACCTCGCAGTCCGTGCGCTTCTGGATAAAGGCATTGGCCCCCACGTGGTCGGCGTTGGAGTGCGTGTTCACTATGGCGCGAAGAGGAACCTTCCGCTCTTCGCCCAGCAATTTCAAAATTTTGCGTCCCTGGTCGTCGTCCAGCCCCGAGTCGATCAAGTAGCCTTGCCCGTTTTCTTCGTAATAACCGACATTGACCCGGCCGGGAATATACCAGGTGCGCTCTCCCAGTTGCAGCAACTCCAAAAATTTCACTTCCTATCTCACTTAGCAATGCCTATCTCACTTAGCAATGCCTATCTTATTTGGCCATGCCGATTTCACTTGGCATTCGCGGTCTGTTTACGCCAGTGCATTATACCAAGAGAGAAAGAATTCAAGAGAAAGAATTAGGTTACAGGTACAAAGAGCCATTACAGAGCCATTACAAAGAATCAGAGAATCAGGGGCGGGTCGCCGATTTCATGTTTTTTACGAAAGCAGCGAGTTCCGCGCGCATTTTTATCATTTCCATTTTTCTATTGTCCTTCAGGTGGGCGGCTACGATCGCCACCGTCGCGGAACCCGATATCGCCCCGTCGGCCCCGGCCTTGAGAGACGCCCGGACGTGTTCTGGCCTGGATATGCCGAACCCCACAACAATCGGCGGGGCTCCCGCGTCTTTCAGCAGCGTTATTTTCGAGGACAGAGGGACCTTCATCTCCAGGTCCGCCCCCGTGACTCCGGCCCGGCCCAGAAAATAAGTGTAGCCCTTCGTCAAAGCGGCGATTTCGCGCAATTTTTCGTCGCTGGCGTTAGGGGGCACGATGAACACGGGGTCTATCCCGGCGTCGCGGGCGCGCTGCACAAATGGGGCGGCCATCAGCGTCGGAACGTCGGCCACGAGAACGGAGTCCACGCCGGACGCGGCCGCGTAGGGATAAAATCTCTCTCCGCCGATCACCAAATTGGCGTACACCAGAAGCCCCATAGGGATATCCGGGTATTTTCCCCGCACCTTCGCCAGGATATCCAAGCAGCCCTCCGGGGTCGCCCCCCTGGCGAGAGCCCTGTTGGCGGAGGTCTGAATGACCGGTCCGTCCGCTACGGGGTCGGAGAAGGGGATGCCCAGCTCGAGGGCGTCCGCGCCGCTTTCCACGAGGGTTTCGATGATCGCCTCGCTTTCCTCCATACCGGGGTCGCCGAGCATCACGAAGGGGATGAAGGCTCCCTCGCCCTTTTTTTTCAAGCCGGAAAAGGTTTTTTCGTAACGCTGACTCATAGTCCACCTCCGTCAATATAGGGCATGACCTGTTCGATGTCTTTGTCTCCGCGCCCGGAGAGGTTGACGATGTAAAGCCGAGGTTCGGCCGCGTCTCGGGCGTCTTTGAGGGCCTGTGCCAGGGCGTGGGAGGATTCCAGCGCCGGTATGATGCCCTCTTCCCGGGAAAGGCGCGTGAAAGCGTCCAGCGCCTCCCGGTCGGTTATACCGACATACCGGGCGCGCCCGATGGAGTGCAGGTACGAGTGCTGCGCACCCACACCCGGGTAATCGAGGCCGGCGGATAGGGAATGGGATTCCCGGATCTGACCGTTCTCGTCCTGGAGGACGTAGCTGTAGCTGCCGTGGAGAATGCCGGGACGCCCTTTCTCGATCGTCGCTCCGTGTTTGTCGGTGTGCAGTCCATGTCCCGCGGGCTCCACGCCGATCAATTTTACCGAGGGCTCGTCGATGAAGTCGGCGAATATCCCCATGGCGTTCGACCCGCCGCCCACACAGGCGAACACGGCGTCGGGGAGACGCCCCTCGGCTTCGAGAATCTGGCGCTTCGCCTCGCGCCCGATAACGCGCTGGAACTCCCTCACGATGGTGGGAAAGGGATGCGGGCCGGCCACCGTCCCCAGCAGGTAATGGGTGTTTTCGTAGCTCGCCGCCCAGTCCCGCAGCGCCTCGTTGATGGCGTCCTTCAAACCGCGGCTTCCCGTTTCCACGGGCACGACCTCCGTCCCCATCAGTTTCATTCGGAAGACGTTGGGAGCTTGTCTTTCCATATCCTTCGAGCCCATGTAGACCCGCGTTTTCATTTTGAAGAGCGCCCCGGCGAGGGCCGTCGCAACCCCGTGCTGCCCCGCTCCGGTCTCGGCGATCAACCGGGTTTTCCCCATACGGCGGGCGAGCAGCGCCTGGCCGATCACCTGGTTCGTTTTGTGAGCCCCTCCGTGCAGAAGGTCCTCCCGTTTCAGATAGATCGTCGCTTTCGTCCCGGAGGTCAGGTTTCGACAGCGGTAAAGGGGCGTTTCGCGCCCCGCGTACTCTTTCAGCAGCCCCTCGAACTCCGAGGTGAACTGGGGATCCTTACGGGCCTCTTCGAATGCCTTGTCGAGTTCCAACAGCGTCGGCACGAGGATTTCCGGCACGAACATCCCGCCGAACCCGCCAAAAAACCCTCGTGTAATTCCCTGTGTAATTTCCTGTGTAATTTCCATGTCAAACCTCACCTCTTAAATTTGCGAACAGTTTTTCCACCTTGCGGTGGTCTTTTTTTCCGGGCGCGTCCTCTACTCCCGAGTTCACGTCGATCATGAAACACCCGAGCTCCGAGGCCCGGCGCGCGTTCTTCGCGTCGATGCCGCCGGCAAGAATGATTTTAGACCGGGGCATTCCGTTTTTGCCAAACCCCCCCAGCAGAGACCAGTCGAAAGCCTTTCCCGTGCCGCCCCGGGCATTTTTCCCGAAGGTGTCCAGAAGAAGACGATCCGCGGAAATGGGGTTCATGGCGGGGATACGATCCCGCACGCTCGCCGCTTTCCAAATCTCGCAGCTTTCGGGCAGCTCTTGGCGCAGTTCTTCGACAAACCCTCCGGACTCCTCGCCGTGGAGCTGAACCGCGGAAAGCCCGGTATCCCATACCACACGGGCAATTTTTCGGGCCTCCTCGTTCACGAAAACGCCCACCAGAGGAAGAGGAGATGCGGAGCGGATTTCCAGGGCCCGGGCCTCTCCCACTCTCCTCGGGGACTCGTCCGCGAAGATGACCCCTCCGAAGACCGCTCCGGCCGCGTAACTTTTCGCCGCGTCCTCCGGGGAAGCGAGCCCGCAGATCTTCACTCCGCCGTAGATCAATCGGCGCACGGCGAGATCGACGCGCTCCGCTTTCATGAGCATACCTCCCACCAGGTAGGCGTCCGTTCGACCCTCCAAGCTCAGTACGTCCTCGTGAGAATTGATGCCCGACTCGCAGACGACGACCTTGTCCGACGGGATCTTGTCCACAAGCCGCCTGTATACGCCCAGGTCCACCGCGAGAGTCTTGAGGTTCCTGTTGTTGACGCCTATAATTCTTGCGTTCAGCCTCAATGCGCGGTTCAGTTCCGCCTCGTCGTGGACTTCCGTCAGAACGTCCATAGAAAGGCGCGCGGCCTCGTCGGCGCAAGTTTTATAGGCGGCGTCGTCCAAGGCCGAGAGGATCAGGAGGGCGGCGTCCGCGCCGTGAAACCTGGCCTCGCACACTTGATAGGGGTCGATGACGAAATCTTTGGCCAGAATCGGCTGAGTCAGCCTTTCGCGGATGGCGCGGAGAATCCCGAAGCTGCCCTGGAAGAAGGGCTCGTCCGTTAAAACCGATACGGCGTCGGCGAAGTTTTTATAGGCGTCCGCGATCTCGGCGGGGTCGAAATTCTTTCGGATCAGCCCCTCCGACGGGGACGCCTTTTTGCACTCCAAAATGAAGCGGGGTCCGTTTTTTTTCAACGCCGCGCCGAACCGGCGGTGGGTCGGAACGGTCATTTTCCGTAAATCACCGTAGGGAAGCGCCCTCATGCGCTCCGCCAGGTCCACACGCTTGCGGGCTATGATCTCGTCAAGCACAGACACGGTTCAGGCCCTCCTCTATTTTCTCCGGGGCGCGGGACATCGCGGCAAATTTTTCGAGCCGCTCCAGAGCCAGGCCGCTTTTCAACACGCTCATCGCTAGGGCGAATCCGTCCCGGTAGTTCTCCGTGACGCCCCCCAGGGTCAGCAGCGCAGCCGCGTTGACCGATATGACGGCCGCGTGGGCCTCGCTGCCCTGTCCTGCCAGGACGGACCGGATGGCGATCTCTTCCGCCGTCTCCCCGCACAGTTTCAGGGCTACCAGCAACGCCGCGATTTCCACGTCGTTCAGCTCTCCTCGAATGACCGCGTCGAACAGCGCCGCGCTTTCCTCCCGCGCCAATCTTGCGCCGGACATGAGCTTGTGGTGAAGAACCTCGGCAATCCCACGCCCCTTGCCTGCCTGCCGCGCTGTTTCCATGAAAGTTTCCATGAAAATTTCCCCTTTCAGATTTTATAAATTCAATTTTTATAAATTCAATGTTTTAAAAATCAAAACGCGAGGAGCCACTTGTGCGCCCCTCGCGTCTATAAAAAAAATTGCGTATAAATAAAAAAAGGGGCTCTGTAAGGAATTGTTTACACCCCAGAGCCCCTTGTCTAAATCAAAGAAACGGCGACCTGTGGGTGGAAGCTAAGGCCACCACCACCAAAGACCGTTATTCGAAAAAGAAACGTCCGCTTCGATAAAAGTACGTTTTTTCACTGCCGTCACGCCACCCGTTTCATGAATTCCATAAAATTCTAAATTCCATAAAACTCCACTCTATAAAACTCCATGTTCAAGATAAAATTCCATGCTCAAGTGGGGGTATTTTACCGGCAACAAATAATTTTGGCAACCCCTTGTTTTCAATATTTTGAATATCCACGACCCACGACCCATCCACGACCCATGCTCGACCCATCTCCTCCAATCTGCTCGAATCTCGACCATTCTCGACCATCTACGCCTCTCTTCGACCTGTCTACGATATCGGCCATTGCGTTTCCGCATCTTCCGCAACTATCCTTCGTGGAGCGCGTGTATTTAGGGTATAATGGGCTGTCATCAGGTGAAAGGAGAGATCAAGATGAAAAAATATGTATGCACTGTCTGTGGATATGTGTATGATCCTGCGACGGGAGACCCTGATTCCGGCATTGCGCCGGGAACCGCATTCGAGGATATTCCCGACGACTGGGCGTGCCCCGTCTGCGCTGTGGCGAAAGACATGTTCGAGCCCGAATAAATGCGGAAATCGTGAAAAAAGTTTGTAGATGTACGTTTTGATTTTGACGTGTTGATTTTACAGGACGCAAGCTGTGGGATCTTGCAGGAAACACAAAAGTCGTTCCCGGTCGGCGTGGGGACGGCTTTTTTGGTCATGGTTCCGTAAATGCAAATGTAAACGTTTTGAGCCTTATCTGCTCGGATGCTTGGAGGTGGAGGCGTGAAAGTACAGGATATTCTCGCAAAAATCGACCTGGTCGCTCCGTTCAAATTGGCGGAGAAATGGGACAATGTGGGCCTGATGGTCGGCGACTCTCAGTGGGAAGTGCGACGGTTGGGGCTCTCCCTGGACCCATTGCCCGAGGCGTTGGAGGAGGCCTTCCGCAAAGGGTGTCAGGGAGTCCTGTCCCATCACCCTCTTTTTTTCAAGCCCCTGCGCAACCTCGACCTCTCCTCGGGCCCCGGCAAGATGATACAAATGGCGATCAAGGCGGATATGGTGGTGCTGGCGGCTCATACCAACTGGGACAACGCCGAGAGCGGGGTCAACCGGGTTTTGGCGAAAAGGCTCAAACTCGGCGCCATTGTCCCACTGGTCCAGTCCGAGGAAGGCGTGGGAGGAATGGGTGCCGCGGGAGACCTTCTCGCCCCGAGTTCTTTGAAGGACGTCCTGGACAGGCTGAAAAGGGCATGGAACCTGACGCGGCTCGATTATTACGGCCCGATGGATTGTAGTATACTGCGAGTGGCCTTGTGCGGAGGTTCGGGAGGCAGTCTATGGCCTGCGGCCTTGGCCATGAAGGCGGACCTGTACGTCACGGCGGACATGAAGTACCATGACATACTGGATTGTACGCGATCGAACCTTCCGGTCGCCGTGGTCGATCACGCGGAAATGGAAAGCGTGACTTTGGTGGAGCTTGCCCGTTACCTGGCGGCTCCGGGGGAACTGGAGGTCATGCTGCTCGACTACAAGGCGCTGGAAACGCCTTTGCGTATTTAGCAGTTTCAAACGAGGTGGTCGTTAATCATGAACAAGAGCAGGGTTTTTAGCGGGATGAGACCCACCGGTGCGCTGCATCTGGGACATTTGGCGGGCGCGCTGACAAATTGGGTGGACCTTCAGGAGAAATACGAGTGTTTTTACAGCATCGTGGACTGGCATGCCTTGATGTCCAACTACGCGGACCCCGGCGAGACGCGCCAGAATTGCATAGACATTTTGCTGGACTGGCTTTCTACGGGACTCGACCCTGAAAAAAGTTGTCTTTTCATTCAATCTCACGTTCCTCAGCACGCAGAGCTCTCCCTGGCTCTCGCGATGATCGCGCCGCTGGGCTGGCTCTACAGAAATCCCACGTACAAGGAGCAAATTCAAAACCTCCAGAACAAGGACCTGAGTACCTACGCCTTCCTGGGCTACCCCGTCCTGATGGCGGCGGATATCCTCGTGTACAAAGCGGACAAGGTTCCGGTGGGAGAAGATCAAAGCGCCCACATGGAGCTATCCCGGGAAATCGCGCGCCGTTTCAATCACTTTTTCGGAGAAAATTTGCTGCCCGAACCTCAGACTCTTCTGACGCCGACGCCCAAAGTCCCGGGGACCGACGGGCGGAAAATGAGCAAATCCTACGGCAACTCCCTTTACATTTCGGAGGACCCCAAGTCTCTTTGGGATAAAATCCGCACCATGATCACGGACCCCGCGCGAGAGAAGCGCACGGACCCCGGGGACCCCAACAAATGCCCCGTGTGGGACATACACAAGGTTTTCAACAAAGACCCCGAGCAGGCCAAGGAGATCGACAAGGGATGCCGCACGGCGGGGATAGGGTGTATCGACTGCAAAAAAATGCTGAACGCCCACATCTCGGCGATGATGGAGCCGATCCGTCAGCGAAGGGTCCGTTACGAGAAAGACCCGGCGCTTTTGACCGATATTCTCGCGGAAGGGGCGAAACGAGCCAAGGTCGTAGCCCAGAATACCATGGAGGAACTTTATCCCGCCATGGGTTTGCTTCCACTGGCTCCTTGACAGGCGCGTTCGACGACACCCGGGGCCGGCGGAAAATTCATGTTGAGGGAAAGTCTCGAAGTATCAATAGAAGGTTTTTCCGGACCTCTCGACCTTTTGTGTCATATGGTGGAAAGCCGCCAAATGCAGGCCTCCAAGATCAAAGTGGCGCAATTGGTGCGCATTTACGGGGCTTACCTGGCGAAGACGAAAAAGGCTTCGATGGACACCTTGGCGGAATTTTTTTTCATGGCGGCCGAGCTTCTGCTGCAGAAAACACTTGCCCTCCTGCCCTCCGCCCCTGAGGAACAAGCCGAGGACACGGAGTTGCCCATAGACGAGGAAGAACTTCTCCTGCGATTGGCCAGGTATCGGCCCTACCGGGCGGCAACCGCCTGGCTGGAAGAGCGTAAAACGCGACAAGACCGCTGCTATAGGCGTATAGCGGCAGAAGAGGAGGTTTATCAGGGCGAGCCCATTTACGATATCGGGGATCTTTATTTTCTCTGCCGCCTCTGGTGGGGTCTTATCGATAAAAAATCCGTTTCCGTCAAACACCTCGCCTTCGACGACTCCTTTGCAGACGAGGAATGGGACGGGATGCCCGAGGCTGTGCCTGAAGAGTCGCAAATTCAGGGGCGTATCGCGGAGCTGGAAGAAAAGTTGTCCGAAAATTCCACGCTGTCTTTCAACGAGTTGTGGGCTGTTTCGCCGTCCATCAAGGTTTTGGTGGTAACGCTTCTGGCCGTTTTGGAGATGTGCCGCATGGGTAAGATCACCATAGAACAGGAAATGCTCTTTTCCGATGTCAAAATCTACGCAAAATGCTGACTCCCTGAAGCCGTTGTCCGTTCTGGCCGCCCAGATCGAGGCAGTGCTTTTCCTGGCCTCGGAGCCGGTGCCGGAGAGCGAAATGAAAACGATCTTCGGCGTTGGAGGCCAGGAGCTGACGGCGTCGCTGAAGGAACTCGAACAGCACCTCGCGTCGGGGCACGGGCTTGTTTTGAAATCCCTCGGGGGAGGGTGGGTCTTGGAGACCAATCCCCATTTTGCGGAGGTGCTGTCGCTTTTTCGTGACGTGGCACAGCGGGGGCGCGTCAAACTGAGCAAGGCGGCGGTTGAAACGCTTTCCGTCGTTGCTTACAATCAGCCCGTCACGCGAGGCGATGTGGAGGACCTGCGGGGTGTGCGATGCGAACGAGTCATCGAGACGCTTTTGTCTCACGGCCTCATTCGCATTTCCGGACGCAAAAAAGCCAGCGGCTCACCGCTCCTTTATCGCACCACCCGTCGATTCCTCGATATTTTCGGACTCGAAGCCATCGCGGATTTGCCCAGTCTGGAAGAATTGGAAGAATTGGGAGCTGCCCCGGAAAGCGTCTCTGAAGAAGACAAACCGGCCGTCGAGCCCGAAAACGCCGCTGAGGGCGAGACTGAAGAAAAGGACGAAAAAGAAGAAAAGAGAAAGAGCGGAGAAATCGAAAAAATCGAAGAGAGCGCGGGGGAACGGGCCGACGATGCGACTTAACGCTTTTATAGCCGAGTGCGGCGTGACCTCCAGACGCAAGTCGGAGGCGCTCGTTTTGGGAGGGCAGATCCGCGTCAACGGTAAACTTGTTTTAGCGCCCTATTTCCCCGTAGATCCAGAAAAAGACGCCGTGGAATATGACGGAAAACTTTTGAAATTTCTTTCGAAGGTGTATCTTGTGATGAACAAACCGAGAGGTGTCGTCTGTGCCGTCACCGACAAATACGACCCCGTGGTGGTGGATTTACTGCCCGAGAAGGCCAGGACGTCCCGCGTATTTCCCGTTGGACGCTTGGACAGAGACAGCGAAGGATTGTTGATTTTGACCAACGACGGCGTTTTTGCGCAGAGCATCCAGCACCCTTCGAAGGGAGTGACGAAGGAGTACGAGGTCCTGCTGAACACGGAAATCAACGAAAAACATGTGGCCAGGTGGAAGGCGGGGTTCGAAATAGAAGGCCGCCGCGTCCAGCCTCTGGCGGTCGAGGTGATGCCGAAGGAGCCCCGCGCGAGGTGGGTGCGCGTCGTGACGGGAGAAGGACTGAAACGAGAGGTGCGCATAATGGCTAGGTTGACGGGGTTCAGGGTATCGGCTTTGATAAGACGTAAAATAGGCCGTTTGGTTTTAGAGAAACTTCAAGTAGGGGAAGTTTTAGAATTGTCTTTTTCTGACCTGTATTCTAGAATAACTGAGGGCGGTTCAGTGTAGTTAGTCTTCGCGCAAGGGGGACATGCCGATGAGTGAAATCGACGAACGTTCAAGAGAACTGATTAAGACACGCATCCTCAGCAAATTGAAAGAAATAAAATCCTTTCCTCAATTTGTGGTGGAAACTCTACGAAAGCTCAACGATCCTACGAGCAGCGCGTCGGACGTCGCCGCAAGTCTGTCGCGGGACGAGGGGTTGGTTTTGCGCACGTTGAAGCTGGCCAATTCCGCCGCGTACGGAATGTCCAGGCATATTTCAGATATTGCCGAAGCCATCGCGCTTCTGGGATATAAAAATATCAGCAATATCGTTCTGGCCGCTACGGTCTATTCCGTGATGGACAAAGGTCTTTCGGGTTACGCTCTCGACCGGGGGGAGTTGTGGCGGCATTCCCTGACGGCAGCCTACGCGGCCCGATACATAGCCCAGACGACCCGCAAGGTCTTGCCGGAGGAGGCTTACGTGGGAGGGCTGCTCCACGATATCGGGAAGGTCGTGCTGAACGATTATGTGCGTTTCGGATACGGCATCATCGTGAAATTGGTGGAGGAGGAGCACGTTCCATTCACGGAGGCGGAGGTGCGGGTTCTCGGTTTCGACCACTCCGTCGTGGGCTCTCTTCTGGTTGATCGCTGGGATCTTCCCAAGAGCTATTACTATTCGACGCTGTACCACCACAGACCCAACGACCTGGCTTCCGAGCTGTCGGAGTATCAGGCCTTGGTGGACGTGGTGAGCGTCGCCAACGCGATGTGCTTGATGATGGGAATCGGAATCGGAGCGGACGGGCTGCAGAATTACATGTACCCTGAACCCATCAATCGTTTGGGTATCAAAGACTATGAAACGCTCATGTCGGAGCTTGTGGATTTCGCCGGGGAAGCAGCCCAGGAAATGGCGGACATGAAGGAGCTATAGCGGCCGTGGGTTTCGTCATCACCGTGGACGGCCCCGCCGGAGCGGGGAAAAGTTCCGTAACGAGGCGGATCAGCAAGCGCTTGGGTATTCGTTATATGGACACGGGAGCGATATATCGGGCCATCGCCTATATTTTAGACCAAAAGGGCATTGCGCCGGTCGAAAACGAAGAGCTGGCCCGCGCTGTGGCATCTATAGGCCTACGCATAGAGGCGGAGGGGATTTTCGTCGACGGGACGAACGTGACCGAGGCGATACGGTCTTATCGGATCGACCGCATCGTTTCCGGGTATGCGGCCCTCAAAACCGTCAGGGGCGCTTTGTTGGATCTGCAAAGAGAACAGGCGAAGCACGGCGATTTGATTGCGGACGGACGCGATACGGGGACGGTAGTTTTTCCCAACGCCGACCTCAAGTTTTTTTTGACGGCTTCTCCCGAGGCCCGGGCCGAGCGCCGGTATAAGGAGCTGTTGAAGAAGGGAGAAGCGGTGGTTTACAAAGAAGTTCTAGCCCAGATACATGAACGCGACCGCACCGACAGCAGCCGCGAAGTTGCGCCTCTGCGGGAGCCGGCGGGGGCGATTCACGTGGACACTTCTTTGATGACGGAAAACGAGGTCGTGAACGAGTTGGCCTTTATCATTCAAAATCGAATGAGGTAAAGGCGGTCTCGGCAAGCACGAGAGCAATCACGAGAGAAAGAGGGCGAACTGTTGACTCTGGATAAAATTTTCTACGGTTTCGTGCGGATGTTTTTTAAAATTCTCTTGACTCTGTACAATCGCCTTTCCGTAAAATGGATGGAACGCCTTCCCAAGGATAAAAATATGATCGTTGCTTCCAACCATTGTAGCAATCTGGATCCTTTGGTGGTAGGTGTGGCTTTTCCCCGTCGTTTGCGATATTTTGCCAAAGAAGAACTTTTTCGTCCTTTTCTTTTTGGGAAGATCATACGGATCTTAGGGGCCGTTCCCGTGTCCCGTGCCGACAGCAGCACCGCCGCCGCCGCGCTCAAAGGATTATTGAGGTTCCTTGAAGAGGGGCGCGACGTCCTTATCTTCCCCGAGGGGGCGCGTTCTTCAGATGGAAAGCTGCAGCCTCTGGAAGGGGGGGTGGGGTTGATCGCCAGCCACTCGAAAGTGGCGATCCTGCCCGTTTTCATTAAAGGCTCCTACGACGCCATGCCGCCGGGTGCTTTTATGGTGAAACCCCGCAAGATCACCGTGATTTTCGGAAAGTCCATCCCTTTCGACCCCGAGATCCACAAAGGCAAAGAAGGCCGAGAAAAAATCATGGAAGAACTCGCAAACTCCCTGTGCGCCCTCGAATCCCAGGCTCTTTAATATACAGGCTCTTTAATATAGAAGGAGATCCCTTGCAAAAATACCCGAGAGGCTTGCCATGAAAAATTTGGGAATGGTCATCAACACCCACAAGTCCGAGGCCATAGAGATGGCGCGCCGGCTGCTTCGATGGTGCAAGGACGCCGGCGTTTCTCTTTTGCTGCCGCCTCACGAGGCCTCTGTTTTGGCGACCGAAGGGATCTCCGACGACGAGTGGCTGAAAACGGTGGACGTCGCCATTGTCGTGGGCGGCGACGGTACGTTTTTGCGCGCCAGCCGTTACATCATGAAAGCGGGCATTCCTCTCTACGGAATCAACTTGGGGCACCTGGGTTTTCTCGCCTCCGGCAAGCCGGAAGAGGCGGAACGGGACCTGGAGCGCATCGTCAAAGACGAGTACGAGATGATCGAGCGCCCGCTTCTATATTGCACCCTTTTTCGCGACGGAAGCCCCCTCCATAAGATATATGCCCTGAACGACGTGGTGCTGACCAAAAACGCCATCGCCCGCCTGTTGCATATAGAGGTGCGATTCAACAAGAAATTTTTCGGGATTCTCCCCGCGGACGGGATCATCATCTCGTCGCCGACGGGCTCCACGGCCTACGCCCTCTCCGCCGGCGGCCCCATCCTGCCCCCCCACATGCAGAGTATGCTTCTGGTGCCCATATGTGCCCACACCCTTTACTCGCGCCCGTTGCTGGCCGCCGCGGAGGACACGATCACGCTGATTCCCAGGGGCGGGGCGCGGGACATTACGCTGACCCAGGACGGGCAACTGGCATACGAAGTTTTGCCGGGAGAATGTATCGACATCTCCCTGTCCAAGGACCGCACCGTTCGCACGATTTCCATGCCGGGCAGGACGTTCCTCGACCTGGTACAGGAAAAGCTGGGCTGGGGACAGAGCATCGCCATCGTGGACAAGGAGTGAAATCCGTACCGTGCTGGAACGACTTTCTATCCGCAACGTAGGAGGCATCAGCCGGTGCGAGCTGCTTTTCGGAAGCGGCTTTACCGTCGTCACCGGTGAAAGCGGGGCCGGGAAAAGCAGCATTGTCCGCGCCATAGAACTGGCTTCGGGGAAACGCGGCCACGCCTCTCTCATTCGCGCCGGGGAGGAAGAAGCCGCGGTCGACGCCGTCTTCCAAACAGACCTCCGCTTGCCCGACTTGGAGGAGGAACAGCAGCCCGCCGAGGGGACTTTTTTTACGAAACGGAATCTATCGCGCAGCGGGCGGGGCCGGGCAGCCCTCCAGGGAACCCAGGTGCCCGTGGCTCTCTACGCTTCTTCCGTGGGCCGTTTGATCCACATACAAAGCCAGTTCGCCCAGTTGGAACTTTTGGACCCGGGGCGTCAGCTGGCTATGGTGGATTCCTGCGGGAAGGAGGAACTCCAGAGCCTTTTGCGCGAACTTCACGGCGTGTTTCAGCGGGCCCGCCTCAAAGAGAGGGAACTGAAGGACATTGCTGTCCGCCGCTCGGAAATCGAGCAGCGTTACGCCAACGCCTCCGAGGTGGTTCCTCTGGTGAAAAAGGTCGATCTCACGGCAGGGCTGGAGGCCTCTCTGGAAAGGGAGATCCTCGATCTTTCCCACCGGCTTTCCGACAGAGCCAAGCTGACGCAAACCCTTGACCGCTTGACCGGCGGCCTGTCCGAGAAAGGACTCCTGGACGAACTGACCAACGCCTGCAAAACTCTGGTGGAATGCCTGCCCCCCGAAAATGCCGAGCAATACGTGCGTTTATCCCAGGACATGCTGCAAAATTTCCGGGACACCGTCGAACTGACGCGAAAACAGATGGGTTCCTTGGAGACCCTGTCTCGGGAAATGGAGGTTCTGGAGCAGCGGTTGGGATACATCCGCAAGCTCAGGCGTCTGGCCGGCGCGAAAAACGAAGAGGAGCTGCTGAGCTACTGCCGGGGTGCCACAGAGGGCTTGGCTTGGCTGGAAGAAAGTTATGAACGACTGGAAAAACTCACCCAGGAAGCCCGCGATCTTCGGCGGCAGGCCAGTCAATTGGCCTTGGCGATACGCGAGGAACGCAAGCGTGCCGCAGATTTCCTGGAAAAGCGGGTCAGCGCCCTTTTCCAGGATTTGGCGATGGATGGGATAGGGTTTTCGATACGTTTCGTCGAGCTGCCCAAGCTCCGGCGTGACGGCGCTGACGGGGTGGAGTTCACCCTTTTTACGGACAAGCGGAGCGGCAAAGTGGACAAGATCGCCTCGGGCGGAGAACTGAGCCGCCTGCTCTTGGCTCTGCAGCTTTCGCTCCCCGACCAGTGGCTGCCTCCGACCCTGGTCTTCGACGAAGTGGAAGCCGGTTTAGGCGGCAAGGCCGCCGTGCTGTCCGGCCTCAAACTTCAAGAACTGTCCCGGAGGTGCCAGGTGCTTTTGGTGACCCACGAGGCCTCCATTGCCGCGCTGGGCAGTCTTCATTACGTGGTGCGCAAACAAGGAGGAGAATCTCATGTTCTGCAGGTCCAGGGAGAAGACCGAATCCATGAGCTCGCTCGCATGCTTTCCGGCAACCCGGACCTCCCCGAGGCCCAGGAACACGCCCGCCGCTTGCTGCAGCGGGAATGAAGGAGGGAACCAAGGCTTCTGCGAGGTCGCTCGTCCTCTGTGGTATAATGCAATCCGTATGGGCTGCAAATTGATTGAAGATAAATGGATTAAAGATAAACTGATTGAAGATTAGCCGAAGGATTGGCTGAAGATTCGCTGACGGCAAACAAGAGGATAGTTGTTGTGTGCTATGTTGATTTTCGGGTTCGCTTGAAATTTTTCGAATTTTATTCGTTTGTGGATTTTATTTTAGACCGAACCAGTTTTCAGCGCGGGAGGGATGTACTTGAGAACATCCAAACGGAAAAAAAAGTCCTCGCTCAGAGAAATTCGCTGGGGATTTGGCTTTTTGATATTTTTCATGCTGGGTTTGTCCTTGTTTCTGACCGTATCGGCGGGAAGCCGTTTTTCTGGGGTTGCTTGGGGCAGCCTGGTGGAGAGAAACAGAGACGAAAGTTTGTCCCAAGATGGCTTTATGGTTGTTGATCTCAGCGAGACCATGGACATCGAAGAGGAACGGAAAGCGGAGGCCGCTTCGATGCGAGGCGCGGCATACGCGGGGCCATTGATGGACGACAAAAACCCGAGCAGGGCTTCTTCGAGAAATTTCCGGATGGAACCTCCAGGAGAAATGGACGCATTTTCCGCGCTGCCCAAGGTCGAAAGCACGGACTTGGAATTGCCTTCCGCCCCTGTGATGGCGTCTCTCCAGCTTCCCATGCTGCTCAGCGAGCCGACGGGGGACTTCGGGCCCTTACCCAAAGATTTGGCGGATTTCGAGTCGATCATACTCAATACGACGGAAGATGGGATGCGCCTGCCGGATGATTCTCTTGAGGAGTTGCCGGGCATGGAGCTTCCCGACGAGGACATTATCCTGGCGGAAGTCGGGGTGAAGTGGAAAGAACACGTCGTCAAGTCCGGCGAGACCTTGTCAGATATCGCACTGCAGTACAGCGGGGTCACGGCCCAGGACATTCTTCGGGCCAACAGTTTGAAGGACGCCAACCGTTTGACGGCCCAACAGATCATTCTCGTTCCCAACGCGCCCGAACTTATCGAAGACACTCTGGAAGAGGTGCAGACCCGTAAGGCGAGGGTGGCGGCTCTGCGGGAGCAGGTGCATCCTTTGAAGGTCATTTCCTACGTGGTGGCGACGGGGGACAGTCTCTGGTCCATAGCGAACTCCCAGAACTTGGAGGTGGACACCCTGGTGGGAAGCAACACCTTCAAAAATTCCTCCATGCTGCACCCAGGAGTCGTTTTGCGAATACCCAATCAAGACGGTATTTTTTACAAGTTCAAAAACGGAGATAAAATCGAATCCGTTGCCAAGCGTTATCAAGTTTCCGTGGATAAGATCCGCAAAGTCAACCCCACCGTTGATCTCGTTTCCCTGAAAACGGGCAATGAAATTTTCCTTCCCGGCGCGCGCCCTGAGGCGATTGCGGAATCCTACGTCGCGGAAAAGAAGTCGATTTCCTCCGCCGGCAAGAACTCCAAGGGCTCGATTCAAAAAACTTCGCGCAGTTTCCGGTGGCCGGTCATGGGGAAGATCAACAGCCCGTTTGGTTGGCGCCGTCATCCCATCACCCGGCGGCGAGATTTCCACACCGGGCTCGACATCAAGGCGAGCAGAGGGACGGTCATACGCAGCTCCCGAGAGGGACAGGTGGTCTACTCCGGCTGGATGGGCGGATACGGCAAGGTCGTCGTCGTGGAGCACAGCGGAGGTCAGTCGACCCTTTACGCCCATTGCAGCTCTCTTTTGGTGAAGCAGGGAACTAAAATTTCCGTGGGACAAAATATCGCCCGGGTAGGATCATCAGGAAGGACTACGGGACCTCACCTCCACTTCGAGGTTCGTAACGGCAACAGTCCGGTAAACCCATTACAGTATCTGAAATAACGACTTGACATCAGGCAAAATACGGAAGCTGGGCCAGAGTTTTTTTTTTCTGGTCCAGCCTTTGTTTTTAAGGACTGTTTTATGCTCACGAATACCGTGGTTTTTCAATTTTTCGTATGTGTTGAATTTCGTATGTGACAAATATGGATTTCGCTTATGGATTTTAATTCAGAAAGGGCAAGTGAAAAAAATGGCCAAGTACGTTTTTATAACGGGCGGAGTGGTTTCTTCGTTGGGTAAAGGGATAACGGCGGCCTCTGTGGGCACTTTGCTGAAGAAAAGAGGGTTCAAGGTATCTATCATCAAGGTCGATCCCTATCTCAATGTAGACGCGGGAACGATGAATCCCTTCCAGCACGGAGAGGTATTTGTCACCGACGACGGCGCGGAAACAGACCTCGACCTTGGCCACTACGAACGCTTTATCGATGAGCCCCTCTCTAACGAAAATACCGTGACCACGGGCAAAATATACTCCCGCGTCATCGAAAAAGAACGCCGGGGGGCCTACCTCGGCGGAACGGTTCAGGTGATTCCCCACATTACCAACGACATTCAGGAGCGCCTGGTTCAGGCGGGGGAAGGACGAGACGTGGTCATTGTGGAGATAGGGGGCACGGTGGGCGATATCGAAGGGCTCCCGTTTCTGGAAGCGATTCGCCAGATGTCGAGCCGCGTGGGGCGGGAGAACGTCCTCTACTGCCACGTGACCCTCATACCCTGGCTGGAGGCGGCCAGAGAATTGAAGACAAAACCCACCCAGCACAGCGTTCAAGAGCTTCGACGCATAGGGATTCTCCCCAATATCCTGGTTTGCAGAACCAGCCACCCCATGGACCAGGACATGAAAAACAAGATCGCGCTTTTCTGTACCGTTCCCCCCGAAGCGGTGATCGAGGTGCCGGACGAGCCCACGATCTACAAGGTGCCCCTGACCCTCTACCGGCGCAATCTGGATGCTCTCATTTTAAAATACCTTTCTATCTCCTGCGAAAAAGAACCCGATCTTTCCGATTGGGCCCTGGTGGTCGACCGTTTCATGAACGCTCCTCAGAGCGTGGAAATAGCCCTGGTCGGCAAGTACGTCCAGCATAAGGACGCCTATCTGAGCGTTGTGGAGGCCCTTTACCACGCGGGAATCAGCCACAACGTCAAAGTGAAAGTCCGCTCCGTTGAATCCACGGACGTGGAAACCCAGGGGGTGGAGCCGATGCTGGGCGGTGTGGACGGTATCCTGATTCCGGGTGGATTCGGCTCCCGGGGAATCGAGGGAAAGATCGCCACCGTCCGTTACGCCCGGGAAAACAAAATTCCCATTCTCGGTATCTGCCTGGGAATGCAGATGATGGTGATCGAATACGCCAGAAACGTCTGTCATCTGGCGGGAGCCCACAGTCAAGAGATGGACCCTGCCACAATACATCCCGTGATTCACTTGATGCAGGACCAAGTGGGACTCGATAAACTGGGCGGCACCATGCGCCTGGGGGCTTATAACTGCGAGCTCGTTCCAGGGACCACCGCCGCCCGAGCCTACGGCGAGGAACGGATCAGCGAACGCCACCGTCACCGCTACGAGTTCAACAATACCTATCGCCAGAGACTGGAGGACGCCGGGCTGAAAGTTTCGGGAGTCTGCGCGGAACGTGACCTGGTGGAAATCATCGAACTTCCGGACCATCCGTGGTTTGTGGGCGGACAGTTTCACGGAGAGCTGAAATCCCGCCCCGTCCGTCCTCACCCGTTGTTCGCCGCCTTTGTCGGTGCGGCGATCGAAAATTCCGCCTCCAGCCGGTAAAGATTTCCTAATCGGGCCGGAAACGCCTGTCGCGAAGCGTCTGAAACTGCTAAAGTGTGGGGGTTTTGGATGCTGCGTGACGGACAAAACTTTATTCAGATAAAGGTCAACAGTATTGAACATCCCGTTACAGTACAGTGGGAATGTAGAGATAATGGTCTAACGTATAAACCAAAGTTATACGATAATATAAGTATGAGCGCAGATTACAGTCGTCAACTCACTGCTGTCAACTTAAGGCCTGCTCAATAAATTATTGAAACACTGCTGCCAATTTTTTGTTACAGTACAGTGGGAATGTAGAGATAATGGGCTAATGTATAAACCAAAGTTATACGATAATATAAGTATGAGCGCAGATTACAGTCGTCAACTGAGTAAAGAATATGAGCGAG
>JAISLU010000041.1 GCA_031277095.1 Synergistaceae bacterium | reverse complement strand
ATGTCCATTTGAAATTTGCGTCTCGCTCGGAAGCGCGCTCGTTCGTCCTCATCCTGGCTGATGCTCGTCAGAAGACCGTACGCCATTCTTATCTCCTCCTTCGCGGCGATGATTGTATTCAATATTTCTCTGTGCTGGGGTTTGTTCGCGTGGGCCAGGAAGACCGCCCACATCTCGGCGCTTGTCATCTCGCTGACGGGTTTTTTCAGGACCCGCTTCAGCTTTGACAATTCCACAAACAGAATGTTCACGGCGTCCAGCAGTTCTTCACTCTCCGCGTTTCGGAAGCTGAAACAGTTAAAGCAGCTTTGGCGGGCTTTAAAGACCGTGTAACCGCAGAAAGTGATCTGATACGTCCGCGCCAATTTCTCATAGGGAACGCTGACACCCTCTTGGCTGGAGTGCAGGTCGCATGCGTTAAAGATCGACCGGCCTTTGATGTTTCTATGCTCGTTCGCTGCATTGTCGCCTTCCATGGGGTCCGCCTGCATTTCCACCTCGATCTGATCGCCGCTGTCGATTTTGCAGCTCACGTCGAATCGTTCCCGTTTTGCCAGTACGTCGCGGATAGGCAGTTCGTTGTTCCGAACGGCAACATCCTTCACGGGCAGGCCGATGTTGGAGGCGATGATGTCCACCAAACAGCGTTTGGCGGTTGGGTGGGTCAGCAGGGTTTTGAACACGCCATCGTCCGACGGAGGAAGGATTTCAGGGACTTCGATATCAACGAGTTCTTTACGCATGGACTTTCACCTCTCCCGGCGATTATTATATCGCCGCTGAGGCGTGGCGCGCAAACAAATTTCGGAGAAAGGCCACCTCGGCAATCGACCCACCTCGGCTAGACACATACCCCCAGGTTGACCATAGCACTGACCTTGATTCTGTGTGGAGTCCAAAGGAACAATGGCAAGTTTTTTCCCAGCGGCAGCAACACCTTCATGACGGATAGTGAATTAAGATAAAAAGCCTAAAGTTAGAATAGCTAAAAAACAAGTCAATTGCTCTATATTTAGTGCGTGTTAATTTAACATTTTTTAAGTTAAACGACTGTATCTATCTGACTCATGACCCTGCCGTTTTCCATGCGCGATATTGGCGATATTACAGGACGTTTGACGCCGCAGAGTTGTTCAAGCTCCTGCTGCGATATCTCCTTTTCTTTCCTGGCTTCGATCAGCTCGCCTATCAAAGCGACCCTCAGCTCGCTCGCTCTTGCTTCCTCGGGCGAGAGGGCCCCGCATTCTGCAAGCTCACCTTTCAATTCTTGCCAAGTACTCCCAAAGTACTTATTTTCTATATTTATCCGCCTCACTTCTAGCCTTTTCAAGCCGCCTTTGAGCGGTCTCCAACCCCGCTATGCTTTATTGTAACTTATACATTACAACATTCCAATGAAATTGGATTTATGCTCGCGGCCAGAAAGATTTGTGGTGGGGTTTGGTTGAGAAAAGGGATGTCGAGCAGGGGCCGCAGGGTAATTTTCTGGAGGGGAGCATCCGATTATATACATAGGCTTAAAAATTTTTTGAAGGGTGTGATGGGCAGGAAATTTGGGTTTGGGTAAAATCTTTAAAGACAGGCATTTCGCATAAAAGTTTCCGTGTTCGCGCATGGGGGACTAGGAGGGTCTGGTAGTTTTTTGGTGGAAGTGCCGACGCTGGACACGTCGGACAGAGGCAGGATGCCTCGCACACAGGGAGGTCAATATTACATGAGAATTTATCACAATATACCTGCGCTTTATGCGTACAACGCGCTCACTGGAACAAACGCGGCCCTGCAGAAATCGATTAGGACGCTTTCTACCGGGCTGCGTATCAACTCCGCGGCGGACGACGCGGCGGGGTTGGCTATTTCCGAAAAGATGCGAGCCCAGATCAACGGGTTGAACATGGCTGTTCGGAATGCACAGGATGGCATTTCGATGCTCCAAACGGCGGAGGGCGCCCTGAGCGAGGACCACAGCATCCTCCAGCGCATGAGAGAGCTGGCGGTTCAGGCGGCCAACGACACCCTTACCCAGCAGGACCGCCAGTACATTCAGCTCGAAGTCGACCAGTTGAAAGAGGAACTCAGCCGCATCGCCACCTCGACGCAGTTCAACAAAAAGCGCCTGCTGGACGGCAGCTCCGCGGCGCTGTGGTCTTCCAGCGACCTTTCCACAAAAGCCTACGTGCGGGGTTCTCTGCGCCAGGTGGACCAGTTCGGGCAGAAGGCCGCCTTCGAGGGAAACTACAGAATCACCGCCAACGCGGAGCCCGGCCAGGCCGAGGTCCAGAAGACCGACATTTTCGTGATCAAACACAAGAACGTCATCATGAACAAGAGCGTCAACACTCAGCTCGGTGTGGACGACGTTCGTGTGGACACCGTTCCGGCGGGCGACTACTCCGTGACCCTGGCGGAGAAAAATTTTGAACTGAAACAAGATGACAACCTCAGCCCCGATCAACGCTACCTCTCCCAGCGTTTGAAGTTGGACGTAATCGCAGCAGGTGGCGTAAGTGACGGATATGACTGGGCTACCGTAGCCGTCACAAATAGAGATGACGCCAACCATCGACTCACTCTCACCGTCGGCGGCGAAGCTTTAATTGGTTTGACTCCACCGAAAGTAGACCTTGTATTTGACACCGAGACAGGTGCAATAGTTTCCGGGCAGGGAACGCTCGCGGAAAATGGCATCTACTTCGACGGCTCTATCGGAACCAATTTCGACCTCAACAAGGTCACAGTCGGGTCATATAATCCTACAGGTACTCCTGCAACAACAGATTTGCTGCCTGAAGGTACGGCCATCAATGTCAGCTTCACAGGGACTGCTACTTCTCCGGCTGTCTCTTTTGGCGACAACGCCGCCCCTGTTGTAGCCTCTTCAGGCAACAGCGCGTTATACACGGAGATGGCTGCCGGTTCGATTGCTCATTCGGCAACGCTGGCCGACATAGCCCGCATTACCACATGGCTCGGCGAGAACCCCGGTTACGAAAAGCTCTACATCGGCGTCGAAGCGAAGACCGCTGCTGCTACTTCTGCTACCGCCGACTACACCGTCTCCCTTATTGCGGAGAAGGGGGACGGGACGCGCACCACGCTCGCGTATAAAAATGTTGCAACAGGAACTGCCTTAACTTCCGGTAGCTTTGGTTTATTAAATGATGGCGGCGTACTTAGCGGAGCGTTTACTGCAACCAACCTGGGCATCACCTTGGGTGCCGGTCCTGTGGCTGTGGGAGACAAGGCCGAATTTAAGCTCGACGGGGTCGACCTGAATGCGACTGTCCAAGTCAAAAACAACGACGACGGCGGTTCCGCGGACTTGGCAATAGCAATGGCGGCCGCGGGGTTCGATTTCTCCGAGATTACCGCCGGCGGTCATGAAATCAGTTTTAGAGTCACTGAACGTACCAATAGTGCTACTACTCATGTTACACTCGGCATTGTCATTGACGGCGTACATAGTGGAAATTTGGTGCTTGATGGTGCAGCAGGTACCGCTTTACTGACTCCGTTGCCGAGTGCCGCCACCAGTATGATATCGGGGTCTCCTCCTTCTTATCAAATCACGTTTGTGGACGGCACCAGCAGCATCTTTACCCTACCGCTTGATTCTACTACTTTGCCTACTTTTACCGCCCAACTTGCCGGCAACCTTGGCGCAATCGGCAACGTCGTCACCTACCGCGCCTCCAACGACGCGACGCTGGTCGGAAAGTACGGTACGCAAGAGAAGATCGAGGTGCGCGGCGCCAACGCCAACGCCAACGCCTCCATACTTTTCGAGGTCTCCGATGTGAACGACGCCACCAATGCGGTCACCTTCAAGACGACGGCCAATCTTCTCTACGCCGACGGCACCACCACCACCCGCGTGGCCACCATCATCCTCACCGGCGACACCGATCTAAACCTCAACTCCATTGCGGACGACGCGGCGAACGTGCTGGGGCTCGACATCGACCTCAACCTCAGAGCGTCAGAGCTCTTTAGCTCTAACCCCGGCAAAAAGCTCTCCGACCTCTTCAGCAGCGGCGATAAGCTGGTCTATAACCTCGCTCAGTCGTCCGTAGATCCGCAAAACAAAAAGACCGTCAAAATCAAGGGCAAGCAAAACCATAGCTGGGATGCCGCTTGGACTTCGAATCACCTGACTTACCAGGATAACCCGCTCTATTACAACATCGATGTCAGCAAGGTCAAGGGGACGGAGATCCATTACAGGAATTTCTACCTCAACGAGGACAACGGCACGGTCTACAACGGCGACGTCGTTCTGGCCCTTGCCGCCGATTTCGACGAGAAAGTCAAGGTCGGTACGAACGGCGACGTGCTGGCGTCCTTCAGGGCCTCGTATATCGGTCAGGTGGCCCAGGGGGACGTGGAACTGAGAGATTTGAACAAGTTCTGGAACTCTCAGGGGGTCTTCATGCTGACCGACCCCCAGACCATCATAATCTCTCAGGGCGACGGCAAAAACGCATCCATCACCCTCTACTCCACAGATACCCTCGAAACCCTGCGCAAGAAGATCAACGACGCCATCGCCAACAGTCTCGGCCAGGCGAAATATGCCATCAACGCCTCGACGCGGTTTGTGACCTTCGTGGACGAAGGGAAAGAAAAGGAAAACACGTCCGAGTCCGTGCCGGGAACCATGATCATCCGGTCCATGGTGGCGGGCAACAGCGGCAAGCTGTCCTTCTCCGGGGACGAGGACCTCATCAACGCCCTGTCCCTGAACGTGGTGCAGCAGGCCAAGGAAAACTCCTTCAACGTCTCCGTGTACGACGCCCACACCAGCACCATCGTTGCCAGCAACGTGCGGATAGCCGGGAACTTGATGGTGGGCGTCATCCATCCCAACGTGGACGTGGAGTTCGACGCTATGGCGAATATCTCGGTGGAGTGGAGCGATACCGCCCGCGCGTTTACGCTGAAGAGCGAGTCCCAGGCCTACGAGACGATTCTCCACCTGGTGGACAACAGCACGGTGTTCCAGGTTGGCGCCAACGAAGGCGAAGATGTGGCCGTGGATATCGGCAACATGTCGTCGGACGCTCTGGGGGTCACCCGGGTGATCGTCACGGACAGGGAGTCGGCGGCGCGGGCCATCACCATACTGGACAACGCTATCAACAAGGTCTCCACCCAGCGGGCGAAGATCGGCGCGTACCAGAACGCGCTGGAACACTCGGTGACGAACCTGACCACCACCGCCACGAACTTGACGGACGCGGAAAGCCGAATCAGAGACGCGGACATGTCCAAGGAGATGCTGGACTTCACGCGCCTGCAGATCCTGTCTCAGTCCGGCACGGCCATGCTGGCCCAGGCCAACCAACTGCCTCAGTCCGTGCTGAGCCTCATCCGCGGCTAAGTGATCTTTCGATAAATCGAACCTATCGTTCAACCTCCAAGCGAGGCCAAACGAACCAGGGGGGTTTCAGGGGGGCTCTGCCCCCCTGAGCTTCAATGTTTAGTGTATAATACCCACAATTGAATATAGGCGTTTCGCAGTAAGGGAATCCGGTGCGATACCGGAACGGCCCCGCCACTGTAACCCGAAGACGAAGCTCGTAAATGGTCACTGTTCGAATGTGTTCTGTAAGAATGGGAAGACACGGGCGGAGGATGAAGGGGAAGTCAGGAGACCTTGTGGAACGGTTGTCGTGTATACGCGCGGGCGTTTGAACGAAGTGTACTTTTGCATAGTGCCGTTATGGAGAAGGGAGAGCCGACGTATGGGTTCTCCCTTTTTGCTTTATCCCCTGAGCTTCAATCCTGAGCTTCAATCCTGAGCTTCAATGTTTGGAGGCTGATCAAATGAAACCGGAAGACATCGAGCGGGCCAGTATGGAGATCATCGAGAGGGAGCTTGCCGAAAGAGGGGTCTTGATCTCCTCGGAGGTGCTGCCGGTGGTCATGCGGGTCATCCACGCGACGGCGGACTTCGATTTCGCGGAGTCCCTGGCCTTCTCGCCGGGTGCCGTGACGGCCGGGAATGCTGCCCTGGCTCGGGGCGAGTCGGTGGTGACGGACACGTGGATGGCGGCGGCGGGGGTCAATAAAAAGCGAATGGCCCGGAACGGCGGCGAGGTCCGGTGCTACATGGCCGACGAAAGCGTGGCCCAGGAGGCGGAAAGGCGGGGGGTGACGCGGGCGGCGGTCAGCATGGAGCGCGCTGCGGCCGAGACGCCGGGGGCGGTGTTCGCCCTGGGGAACGCGCCTACGGGGCTGCTGCGCCTCTGCGAGCTGACGAGGGAGGGTCGGGCGTGTCCGGCCTTGATCGTCGGGGTGCCCGTGGGGTTCGTCAACGTTCTGGAGTCCAAGGAAGCCCTGACGCAGGTGACCGGCGTACCCTGGATACTGGCGCGTGGGCGCAAGGGCGGGTCCTCCGTGGCGGCGGCCATTGTGAACGCCCTGTTGTATTTATGAATACGGAATTTATTTTATGAAGACGGGGCGGCGGGAGGGGGTTTCCACCGGCTCCTGCGCGGCGGCGGCGGCCAAGGCGGCGGCTCTGTGGCTGACCGGGGGCGAGTGTCCCGGTCAGGTGGAGGTGGAGACGCCCACGGGGCAGCGGCTGCGGCTGGACGTGGTGCCCTATTTCCCCGGCTGCTGCGGCGTGGTGAAGGACGCGGGGGACGACCCGGACGCGACGGACGGGTTGACGGTGGTGGCCCGAGTGGAATTGGGCGCGGGCGAGGGCGCGGTGGAGTTCCGGGCGGGTGAGGGCGTGGGGACCGTCACCTTGCCGGGGTTGAAGGTCCCCGTGGGCGAGCCTGCCATCAACCCCGTGCCCCGCCGCATGATTCGTGAAGCCCTGGGGCCTCGTGAGGCGGTGGTCACGATCTCCGTGCCGGGCGGAGCGGAGGTGGCGAAGGGAACCCTCAACCCGCGGCTGGGCATCGTGGGCGGTCTTTCGATACTGGGGACCCGGGGGACTGTGCGGCCTATGGACGAGGGGGCGATACTGGAGTCTCTGGCTCTGGAACTCAACACCTTCGCGGCCTCGGGGCGGGAATCCCTGGTCCTGACCTTCGGGAATACGGGCGAGACGGCGCTGCGGAGGGCCTTTGGCCTCGAAGGGCGGTGCGTCATGCAGGTGGGCAACCAGGTGGGCTTCGCGCTGGACGAGGCGGAGCGGCTGGGCTTCCGGCGGGTGCTGCTGTGCGGTCATCCGGGCAAGCTCCTGAAGGTGGCGGCGGGCAGTTTCAACACCCACAACCGGGTCGCCGACGGCAGAATAGAGGCCCTATGCACCCACGCGGCCCTCTGGGGCGCGGAACAGGACCTTATCCGCCGGCTCTACGGCTGCGTAACCACGGAAAGAGCCGTGACCTTGCTGAAAGAAACCCTGGATGCGCCCGATTTCCTCCGTGTCTGGAACAGCCTGGCCGAGGCCGTGGTCAGGCGCTGGACCGACCGGGCCCGAACCTTGACCGACAAGTCGGCGCTGAGCGGCAAGTCGGCGTCGGCCAAGGCATCTGCCTTCATCGACAACGAGGGGCGGGTGCTGGGCAAAAGCGCGGCTCTCGACTGCGCCCTGGCCGCCATAAAGAAGGAGATAGGAAAGGAAATAGGAAAGGAGATAGGCGACATAGAAAAAAATGGGGTCAGGGGACTAGTCCCCTGCGGGGTTTGGGGCGGCGCCCCAAGGGTTTTAGCGAGCGATGAAACACAGCGATAACAAAATCACCGTAGTGAGCCTGGGGCCGGGGGGCGAGGAGTGGCTGACCCCGGCGGCGGCCCGGGCCTTGAGGGAGGCCGGCTGCGTGTTCGTTGCGGAGCGCTGCGCTTCCTTGGTGAAATGGGCCGGGGTGGACATGGAGACCATCGGCAGCCTGGAGGAGACTTTTTCCCGGATCGAGGCGAGGCTGGAAAGGGGAATTGTAGTCGCCGTCGCCGTATCGGGGGACGCGGGGGTATTCAGCCTGCTGCCGCGCCTGGGGAAACGCTTTCCCGACCTGCCGATCGCGGTGATCCCCGGAGTGAGTTCTCTGCAGGCCCTTTGCGCGGCCCTGGGGGAGACCTGGGCGGACGCGGAGATCGTCAGCGTCCACGGGCGTCAGGTGCCGCCGCCGAGGGTCGCGGGGCTGGTGGCCCACAACGGAAAGACGATCTTTTTCTGCGGGCCCGACCGTCACCCGGCCTGGATTTGCCGCATCCTGGCGGACCGGGGCATCGACGCGGAAATCGCGGTGGGCGAGCGGCTCACTTACCCCGACGGGCGCGTCACAAAAGGGCGTCCCGTGCAGTTGGCCGACGGGGTATTCGACCCCCTGTCCCTGGTGCTGGCCCGCAACCCCGCGCCCCTGCCCCTTCTTGCCAACCGCCCGGAGGACTGGGAGTTTCTGCGGGCCAAAGTACCCATGACCCGGCAGGAGGTGCGGACGATGGCTCTGGACCTGTTGGGCCTGTCGCCCGACTCGGTTCTGTGGGATATCGGCGCGGGGACGGGCTCCGTGTCCGTGGCCGGCGCGCGGCTCTGCCCCTTCGGCGAGGTCCACGCCCTGGAGCGGTCGGCGGAGGCGCTGGACCTGCTGCGTGCCAATAAAGAGAAGTTCCGCGCCTACAACCTTTTCATCCACGAGGGCAGCGCGGCGGCGCTGGAGGATCTGCCCGTGCCGACCCACGTTTTCGTCGGAGGCAGCGGGGGCGAGCTGCGCCGGATGCTGGCCCACGTCCAGGGCCGGGGCGCGGACATCCGCGTCGTGGTCAGTGCCGTGACGCTGGGTACCCTCTGCGCCGCCTTCGAGGTCTTGGGCGGGTTCCGCGGGCGGGACGTCCTGCAGGTCTCCGTCAGCCGCGGCAAGGTCTTGATGGGGACGGGGGTTGGCTTGGGTGTTGGGACGGAAAACGTGGTCATGACAGGCCAAAACCCCGTCACCCTCTTGTCCGCTTGGACGACGGGGAACGACGGAGAAAACCCCGCAGGGCCAAGCCCTGCCCCCCTGAGCTTCAATGTTTAGGTCTAGGAGGTATCATTTTTATATCATGATTTATTTCGTTGGGGCGGGGCCTGGGGCTCCGGATTTGATTACCCTCAGGGGGATGAACTTGCTGAAGAGCGCGGGGATGGTGGTGTATACGGGGTCGCTGGTGAACCCCCGGATTTTGGACTACGCGCCGCCGGGCTGCCAAGTCCGGGACAGCGCGTCTATGACCCTGGATCAGGTGATCGATGTTCTCAGGGACGGATTCGGCAGAGGGCTGAACGTGGTCCGGCTCCACACCGGCGATCCGTCCCTGTACAGTGCGGTCCGTGAACAGATGGACCGGCTGGACAAACTCGGCATCCCCTTCGAGATGGTGCCGGGCGTCAGCGCCCTGGGGGCCGCCGCTGCGGCTCTGAAGGCGGAGTACACCCTGCCGGGCGTCAGTCAGACCCTCATCGTCACCCGCATGGCCGGCCGTACCTCTGTGCCGGAGCGTGAGCAAGTCCGGGCACTGGCCGCGCACGGGGCCTCTATGGCGTTTTTCCTGTCCGCCGGGATGCTGGAGGAGCTGTGCCGCCAGCTCATAGAGGGCGGGTACGCGCCCGATACCCCGGCCGCACTGGTGTACAAGGCCAGTTGGGACTGTCAGAAGATCGCGCGGGCCACCCTCGCCGACCTGCCGTCCCATGCCGGGGGCGGGGAGGCGGAGGCAATTCCCCGGAAGACGGCGCTGGTTCTGGTGGGGCAGTTCCTGGGGGACGGCAGCTACGAGACCTCGAAGCTCTACGACGCCTCCTTCGAACACGGGTTTCGCAAATGCGGGCCGTGATCGTCGCCTTCACCCGCGCTGGAGCCCGGCTGGCCCTCCGCATCGCCCGCGCCCTGGGAGACGCTCGCGCCGGAGACACGAGTGTCTCAGACGCTCGCGTTTTTGCGCCGGAGCGGTATGGGGGGGGCGGGGTGGAGGTACTGTCGGGCACGGTTTTCGACTGGGCGAGTCAGTGGTTTTCCAGGAGCGAGGCCCTTATTTTCGTCTCGGCCGCGGGGATTGCGGTCCGCGCCATAGCGCCCCACGTGAGGGACAAGAGCGAGGACCCTGCGGTGGTGGTGCTGGACGACGCGGGGCGAAACGTGATTTCCCTCCTTTCCGGGCACCTGGGGGGCGGCAACGAACTGGCCGGAAGAATCGCGGCGGTGACGGGAGGGCGCGCCGTGATCACCACAGCCACGGACACCCGCGGAATACAGGCCGTGGACGAATGGGCGGCCCGCAGCGGCTGCGCCATCGAGAACCCGGCGGCGGTCAAGGAAATCTCGGCGGCCATGCTGGAGAATTGGGAAAGGCCGGGTTCCGTCCCCCTGGGAGTCGCGGTCACCGACGAGTCCATCTCGCCGCCCTGGCCCGTCACCCTGTGGCTGCGTCCCCGTGTGCTGGTTCTCGGCATCGGGTGCCGGCGCGGGGTCGCTGAAGAAGCTCTGGCCTCCGCCGCCGAGGATTTTCTGAGGGGCGCGGGAAGATCGCCTCTCGCCCTCAAGGCGGCGGCATCCATCGATTTGAAGCGGGACGAGCCCGGGATTTTGGGCTTCTGCCGGGAGCGCGGCATCCCCTTCCTGACCTACGGCGCGGAGGAACTGGGAAGGGTCCGGGGCTCCTTCTCCTCCTCCCCAAAAGTCCTGGAGGTCACGGGCGTGGACAACGTGTGCGAAAGAGCCGCCGTCCTGGCCGCAAGCGACCCTTTTGCCGACGCCGGTTCTTTCAATGGGATTTTACTGCGGAGTAAAACCCTCTATCCGGGAATTTGCCTGGCCCTGGCCCGTTCCCAGTCCCAGGGGACGTTGTCCCAAGGGGCGGCTCGATGATTTTCGTGGTCGGGCTGGGGCCGGGAGGCGTGGACGAGATCACGCCCCGGGCGATGCTGGCCTTGGAGCGTTCGGACGTGATTCTGGGGTACGAGGGCTACCTGAACCTCCTGCCTGTTGAAAATGAATCCCTTGGCCACAAGTGGCTTGCCCACAAGACTCTGCTGGCTTTTGCCATGAGGCAGGAGGCGGAACGGTGTGCCCAGGCCGCGGATCTGGCCCGGGAGAAGACGGTGGCGCTGGTCTCCGGCGGCGACCCGGGGGTCTACGGGATGGCGAGCCTGATGCTGGAGGTGTTGGACGCCCGGCGCCAGGACACGGAGGTGGAGATCATACCCGGAATAACGGCGGCCTGCTCGGCGGCGGCGGCGCTGGGCGCTCCCCTGGGCCACGATTTCGCGGTGGTGAGCCTGAGCGATCTTCTGACCCCTTGGAGCGTAATCGAAAAGCGCCTCGCTGCGGCGGCGGAGGCGGATTTCGTCATTTGCCTCTATAACCCCGCCAGCCGCAGGCGCAGCCTCCATTTGCAGCGGGCCTGCGAGGTCATCATGAGGAAACGCGCCGGAGACACCCCCTCGGGCTGGGTGCGCAACGCCGGAAGAGAGGGGCAGGCCCGTAAAATACTGACTCTCTCGGAACTGAGGGAGGAGAAACTGGACATGCTCTGCACGGTGGTCGTCGGCACCCCCGAAACGAGAATTTTAGGCGCCCGGATGGTCACGCCGAGAGGTTACCGGATTGAATAGAATATCGGGCCGAATTGGGCCGAATCGGATATTGAATCAGTTAGCCGCCCCCTACGTCCGATTCCTATCTGATGGGCGTTTTCGTCAGGGGGGTCTCGGGGGGGCCATAAGCAGAGAGCCAGCGACAGAGGAGCTGTGCGAATCGCTTAGCTTTTTCATCAGTGAGGACCCCGCAGGGGCCGAACGAGCTCTGCCCCCCTGAGTTGGATATGAAAATTTTTTTGCTGCTGGGAGGAACTACGGAGGGGCGGAAAATTTTGGAGAGCGGGCTGCCGGTGATCTACTCCGCCGCCACGGCCTACGGGGCGGAGTCGGTGAACTATGCTCACGTGCGCGTCGGGCCCATGGACGCCGGGGAGATGGAGCGTTTCATCCGGGAAAAGGGGATACTGGGGGTGATCGACGCCACCCACCCTCACGCCCTGGAGGTGAGCCGAAACGCCCGCCTGGCCTGCGAACGAGCCCTCACGCCCTATGCCCGAGTGGTGCGGGAGTTCGTGAAAATTCATGACTCAGGAGTCACGGACACGGGCGTCCCGGACGCATGCGTCACTGTGGTCGGCTCCTGCAAAGAAGCGGCAGAACTCCTGAACGAACCGGGACTGCGCGGAGCCAGGGCGCTGCTGACCGTGGGAAGCAAAGAGCTGGGCTGTTTCACCGCCGTCGAGGACTACCGCAACCGCTTGTTCCCGCGGATTCTGCCCGTGGAAGAGGCGCTTCGGTCCTGCTGGGCGGCGGGGTTCGACGCCGGACACATCATCGCCATGCAGGGGCCCTTTTCCCGGGCGATGAACGCGGCGACCCTGAAGATGACCGATGCCCGCGTCCTTGTGACCAAAGACAGCGGAGCGGCGGGCGGGCTGGAGGCCAAACTGGCGGCGGCCCGGGAGTGCGGCGTGCCCGTGGTACTGATCCAGCGGCCCGGGGAGAGCGGGATGACCGTGGACGAGGCCGTGGAATGGGGGCGCAGGCTTTTACGAGACGCCTGGGGAGTTCCTCTTTTTCCGTTTTTTGTGAATATGGCGGGCCGCAAGGTTCTCGTGGTCGGCGGCGGCCCCGTGGCTCTGCGGCGCGCCCGCACTCTCCTCCTCTGCGGCGCGGCCGTGACCGTCGTCAGCCCCGAGTTCCACCCGGACTTCGCCGCCCTCGCCCAGGGCCGCGATAAAGGCTGCGATAAAGGTTTCGATGGGAATTTGGGATTCGGGCCAAATTTGCGCCTGATCCGGCGGCGCTGGGAGGAGCGCGACTTCGACGGCATTTTTACGGCGGTGCTGGCGACGGACGACAGAGAACTCAATCGGAGCATGGGCGAACGGGCCCGAAAAGCGGGCATTCCCGTGTCCGTGGCCGACGCGTCGGAGGAGTGTTCCTTTTTCTTCCCCTCTCTGGTCGCCGAGGGCGAGGTGTCCGCCGCGGTGTCCGCCGGGGGCTGCCCGGCCCTGACCCGTCGTCTGGCCGCCCGCCTGAGGACGGTTTGGCGCGACTGGGTTGGGGAGGCAAGAGAGGCCGGCAAGATTCATGAAACCTGTGATATTCATGGGAAAATGGAGAAATGAGAAAAATTGAAAAAATGGGGAAAATAGAAAAAATCCGCGTCGGCAGCCGGGACAGCGTGCTGGCCGTGGCCCAGGCCAGGCTGGTCATGGAGGCGCTGACCCGGGCGCATTCCGGGGTCGCCCTGGAGCTGGTGACCATGAAGACCGCCGGGGACCTTCGGGCCTTCGATTTTCCCCAAGCTCAAGAAAAGGAGCAGGAAAGGGGCGGCCGTTTCGGAGTGAAGGGGCTCTTCGTGAAGGAGCTGGAGCAGGCCCTGTTGGACGGGCGGATCGACGTGGCGGTCCACAGCCTGAAGGACATGCCCATGGAACAGGACCGGCGTCTGCCCATCCGCGCCTTTTTCAAGAGAGGCGACCCCCGCGACGCCCTGGTGTCTTCTTTGGAGGGCGAGCCCTTCTTGGGGAGCTCGCTCTCCTTGGGGAGCTTGCCTTTCTTGGGGAGCTTGCCCCTCTTGGGGGCGAAGGAGGGTATCGGCTGCTCCTCCGCCCGCCGCCGGGTGCAGTTGGCGAGGCTGATGCCCGGCCCCGTGCGGCCTGTCCGGGGCAACGTGCTGACGCGCTTGAAAAAGCTGGACGAAGGGCAGTATTCTTTTTTGGTTCTGGCGGCGGTGGGGCTGCGGCGTCTGGGTCTGGAGCGGCGGATTTCCCGGATTTTCGCGCCGGAGGAAATGATTCCGGCGGCGGGTCAGGGGAGCCTGGCCTGTCAGGGTCGCGAGGGGGACCGAAATTTCATCGAGGCCGTGAACGACCCCGACACCGAGGACTGCGCCAAGGCCGAGCGGGCCTTCGTGGCGCGGCTGGGGGGCGGCTGCACCCTGCCCGTGGCGGCCTACGCCCGGGTGAGGGGCACGGAGATGAGCCTCATAGGGCTTTACGTGGACGAACCCGAGGGCCTCTACCGCAGAGGCGCCCTTTCCGGGGACCGGCAGGACGCGGTGAAGCTGGGGGAAGTTCTCGCGTCCCGTTTGCAAAAAGACAAGATTTGAATCAGGGGGTCTCGGGGGGGCCATAAGCAGAGAGCCAGCGACAGAGGAGTTGTGCGAATCGCTTAGTTTCTCCATCAGCGAGCTCCGCCCCCCTGAGCTTTAATGTTTGAGTTATATAATTTTGCTTTTTTTCTACTATTATGCGATTTTCGAGGGGTGCGGTCTTTGAACGGTAAGGTATGGCTGGTGGGGGCGGGGCCCGGGGATTCGGAGCTTCTGACGATCAAGGGCCGGAGATTGTTGGAGCAGGCGGACGTGGTGGTGTACGACCGGTTGATCGGCCCCGGAGTTCTGGGGTACGCCCGGCCGGATGCGGACTTGATCGACGTGGGGAAGAGGGGCGGGTGCCACCCCGTGCCCCAGGAGAAGATCGAGGAGATTCTCATCGAGAGAGCCCTGGAGGGCAAGCGTGTCGTGCGCCTGAAGGGAGGCGACCCGTTTTTGTTCGGGCGCGGCGGCGAAGAGATGGAGGCTCTGGTCAGGAGAGGGATTGCCTGCGAGCCGGTCCCAGGTGTGACCTCGGCGCTGGCGGTCCCGGCTTTCGCGGGAATCCCCGTCACCCATCGGGACTATGCCTCGTCGCTGCATATCGTCACGGCCCGGAGGCGCGGCGGCGCACCCATCGACTTCAACGCCTTGACCCTCTCGGAGGGCACCCTCGCAGAGGGAACCCTCGCGGAGGGAACCCTCGTCTTTTTAATGGGAGCCTCGGAGGTGCGGGGGATCTGCCGGGGACTCGTCGAGGCCGGTATGGACAAAAACACGCCGGCGGCACTGATCCAGTGGGGAACGACGGCGCGTCAGAGGCGCATAACGGGCGTTCTTGCCGATCTGCCGGACCGCGCGACCCCGCCCGAAGACGTTCCAGCGATTCAAGATCCGGCCCGTCCTCCGGCGATACTGGTGGTCGGGCGAGTCGTGGCTTTGGCCGAGGCGCTGGACTGGCGCGGCCGTCTGCCCTTGAGCGGCAGGCGCGTGCTGGTTCCCCAGGTCTCCGACCGAATCAAAAAAGACGGGCGTCTGGCGGAGCTTTTGCGCTCGCGGGGCGCGGAGGTTCTGGAGGTCCGTGTCTCCCGCACGGAGGCGATTTTAGCGCCCTTGCCCCCTTTGGGCGGCTACGGGTGGCTCGTCTTCACCAGCGCGGCGGGCGTAGAGTTTTTTTTCGAGGGTTTAAAACGGGACCGCAGGGACATTCGGGAGATCGGGGCCGCGAAAATAGCCGCTGTTGGCCCTGCCACCCAGGACGCCATCGAGTCCCGGGGGCTGAGGGTCGACCTGGTCCCCTCCGTCCACAGCGGAGCCGCCCTGGGAGAGGCCCTGCGCGAAGTCGGCGGCCATACGCGCCTTCTCCTGCTCCGCGCCCAGAACGGCGCACCGGACCTGCCCCGGATTTTGAGGGACGGAGGTCTCGCCTTCGACGAGGTCGCCCTTTATCGAACGGTCCCGAACGCCTTCAAGAAAGGCATGAATCTCGGTGACATCAGTGAAATAGACGCCGTAGCGTTCACCTGCGCCTCGTCGGTTCGGAGCTTGGCTGAACTTTGGCCGGAGGCCAGCGTCAAGGCCGTGTGCATAGGAGAGCAGACAGGAAGAGCCGCCATAGAAGCGGGTTACGAGGTGGTCGTTGCGAAGAGCGCCACTCTGGAGGATTTGGCAAACGCAGTAGAGACCCTTCTGAGCCCCAAACAGAATACCCACCCCTGAGCCCCTCGTTTTTACTTAAACTCGGTTTTACTTAAAATTGGAGACAATTTATTTTACAAAAAAAGATTTCACTGAATTGTCCGACAGAAGTGAAATTTATAAACATGGATGAATGCTGATTTAAGGACCATGTAACACAACCCTATTCTGTTACATCACGAAGCTCCTAAAACCGCCCCCCATCTAGGTTTATATTTCAGAAATTTTAGGTGCAGATTACGCTGTTTACTATAGATCTCTAACCACACCTATGCTGTGTGAATTATAGCACATACTACTCTGATTCAATTTTTTTTGCAACATCTTTATGCAGATCGTTTTTAAAAAAATAATTTCGCTCCATCGCCAATCTTATCAAAAATTTTTTCCCTCAATTCTTATATTGCAACGTTTTATCTTTTGATATATTTAAGTTCATTTTGCCTTAAAAAAGATAAAAACGTTTAAAAAAATCGAAAATGTAACAGAATAGGGTTGTGTTACATGGCCCAGGAGGTGCCTACGGCTGTGATTTTGGCTCATCGGATACGGATGTACCCCAACAATGTAGAGGCCACCTACCTTTCCAAGGCCTGCGGTGTCGCAAGATTCGCCTACAACTGGGCTTTGGCGGAGTGGAGAAGGCTGTA